>JBEGUE010000108.1:0-10037 GCA_041179045.1 Pseudomonadota bacterium | reverse complement strand
CAACAGGTCAATCAGCCGTGCAGATTCAATCAGTAGATGATGTTGTTTATGGTTTAGTTCGGACTGCATTGATTGATCTCGCACGTAAGCTTGCTCAGATGATTGTGAGAGATGGTGAGGGCGCAACAAAATTTATTACGATTGATGTGCAAGGTGGCAAGACCGAACAGGAGTGCCGCTTGGTAGCAGAGGCAATCGCCCATTCCCCTTTAGTAAAGACTGCCTTCTTTGCAAGCGATCCTAACTTAGGCCGTATCCTTGCCGCGATTGGTTATGCTGGCATTACTGATCTTGACGTGAACCAAGTGCAAATGTGGCTTGGAGATGTGTGGGTTGCCAAGAATGGTGGCCGCAATCCTGATTACCAAGAGGCTGACGGACAAAGAGTGATGCAGGCCCCAGAAATTACCATCAAGATTGATTTAGGTCGCGGGTCAGCACAGCAGACAATGTGGACTTGTGATTTATCGCACGACTATGTTTCTATTAATGCTGATTACCGCTCATAGGAACGCATTATATGAATGAAAAATTAGAGCAACTCTTAAGCCATCTTGAAACGTTTTTGCCTAAAGCCTTGACCGAGGAGCAGTGGAAATCTTCAACTGCTTTTAGATGGCGTCGTCGCGATAGTATCTTTGGGAGTATTGGATTTTTACAAGCAGTGAAACATGTCGCCGATATCTCTTTTGAAGATCTAAAAAATATCGATCGTCAACGCGATGCGATTCGTGACAATACAAAAAACTTCATTCAGAAGAAGCCTGCTAATAATATTTTGTTAACGGGGGCGCGTGGGACAGGAAAGTCCTCGCTCATTAAAGCCAGCTTACATGAGTTTGCTAGTCAGGGCTTGCGCTTAGTTGAGGTTGAAAAAGAGCATCTAGCGGACTTAGCGGACATTACTGATTTATTGGCTGATCGGCCAGAGCGATTCATTATCTTTTGTGATGATCTCTCATTTGAAGATGGTGAATCCGGCTACAAGGCTATGAAGTCCGCCTTGGATGGTTCCGTATCAGCTCAAGTCGACAATATCTTGATTTACGCTACTTCCAATCGACGCCATCTCTTGCCTGAATATATGAAGGATAACGAGGGCTACGTCCACGGTGATGATGGAGAGATTCATCCCGGAGAAGTGGTGGAGGAAAAAATTTCTTTATCAGAGCGTTTTGGTTTATGGCTTTCTTTCTATCCACCAAAACAAGATGAGTATCTAGAAATCGTGGCCCATTGGTTGCGCCATTTTGGTTTGAGTGACGTGCAAATTGAGAGCGCTAGAGCTGAGGCATTGGTCTGGGCTTTAGAGCGTGGTTCGCGGTCTGGTCGTGTAGCGTGGCAGTTTGCTAAGCACTGGGCCGGCTCGCACACGAGTTAATCATTTTCATGAGTGACTCTAATCGCCCAGTGACAGAAGTTGCCGCCGGAATTCTGCTGGACGCAGAAGGTCGCTTTCTGATGGGTCAGCGCCCAGAGGGCAAACCTTATGCCGGCTACTGGGAAGTACCGGGTGGAAAAATTGAAGCTGGTGAATCTGTATTTGCAGCGCTAAAACGTGAATTACAAGAAGAGCTTGGAATAGATATTGAGTCTAGCGAAGAGCTGGTTATCTTAGAGCATGACTATCCGCATGCTTATGTCAGATTGCATGTCAGCGTTATTCGAAAATGGTCTGGAGTACCCACAGGTTGTGAGGGTCAGGCACTCTCTTGGCAGCTACTTGGAGATGCACTACCGACAGTGGAGCCTTTGTTGCCTGCTGCATGGCCCATGCTAGAAAAGCTCAAACAGCTCAAGATTTAAAGCTGGCAGAGGGTGAGTCTAAAAGGTACATCCTCATTCACAGTCTGCGGTTTTTTATCTTGATCGATCTTCATAAAGCGAATTGAGAGTAGATATTTATTAGCGCTGATTTCTGAGAAGAGGGTGTCATCCTCAACAGCAATACGCATTAATTGATACACCTTGCCTGACGGTGCCTGTTGGTAAGCGCCCTGATGTGCCACTACATCCTTAGCCTCGCCAGATTGGCGCAGAAGTCTTAAGAAAATTTGGCAAGCTTCGTGCCAAGGCAAAAGTGGCGCAACATACTTTTCTAACAACTCTCTACGTTGAGTCGAGGAAGTATTTTTCCAGGCATGGTAGCTAGGTAAATCAATTGGACTTGTTCCACCAGGAATATTTAATCGAGTCCGAACAGCATTAAGCCACTCACTCTCAGTAATTGCAGCATTAGGCTTGCCTACAGACTGGTTAATATTCTGAGCGGCTTTATCAATTTCAGAAAGAGTTTGCGTCAGTGCCTCTTGGTCAACTTTTTGAGAAGACTTCAAACCATTTAGGGTATATTTTTGGCGCTCAAATTCTTTGAGAAGCAGGGACTTAATATCACCTCGAGAACCAATGTCACCCAAGTCAAACAGCATAGCAATGGCATTGTGGTGCAGCTCGGGATCATCAGATCGAAGAAAGTGATTGAAGCGGGCGAACAAATACTCTAGCCGAAGCATGCTTCGAACTAATTCGTTGAAGGGGTATTCGTAGACAATCACAAGCCTATATTCTATGACGAACTTAGAGGTTCTTCTAAAATTTTGAGTAATTGTTGGTGCAGTTTTAAAACCGCTGGTTTGAGCTCATCTAAGCTACCTTGATTTTCAATTACAGCATTGGCTGCTGCTATGCGAGTGTTTCGGCTAGTTTGCGCTTTGAGGATATTTTCCACATCTGAGTGCGTCATATTGTTGCGGTGCATCACTCGTTGGATTTGCATTTCCTCTAGGCAATCCACCACTACAAGATAGTCAATGAGCTTTATCCAAAATCCAGACTCAATTAGCAGGGGAACCACAAAAACAAGGTAGGGCGCACCAGAGTTGGCCATTTCATGAGCTTGTTTGGCAGCTTCTTCTTGAATTAAGGGGTGGGTTATTTGCTCTAAGACTTGGCGGGCACTGGGATCTTCGAATACTACAGCCCGCATTTTGGGCCGATCAAGAGCGCCTTGGGTGTCAATAAAGTCAGCACCAAAAGCCTTGGTAATCAGTGGAATGGCTTTTCCACCAGGGGCAGTGATTTGATGCGAGATCTTGTCTGTATCGATAATGCCGGCCCCGTAACTACCCAGCAGGTCACTAACTACCGTTTTTCCAGACCCAATACCACCAGTTAATCCAATCAGGGGAATTGTCCCTTTCAAGGCTTTTAGATCAGCTTGGGCAGAATCAGAGTTTGAATGAGATGAGGCCATAACAACTCAATGATGCCAGCAATAGCTAGAAAAGGGCCAAAAGGAAATGCTTCTTGAAAATGACGCCTACGTAATTTGAGCCAAATGAGGCCGCCCAGTACCCCTGCAATAGAAGCGATCAGGAGGATGCTGGGAAGCGCGCTCCAGCCTAACCAGGCGCCTAGCGCTGCCAAGAGCTTGGCATCACCCATGCCGATACCATCCCGGTTTTTCATAAGACGATAGCCGGCATTTAATATCCACAGCAAACCATACCCTAGAAGTGCTCCAATGAATGCCGAGCTTGGGCTGGTAAAGCGCAGGTCTGAAGATGCATTAAAAACAGTACCCAGAATAATCAAGGGGAAAGTGATTGCATTTGGTAGGCGTAGAGTGCGCCAATCGATATGAGCCAGATACAGCAAAGCTAGTATCAGCAGAGATTGAATGACTCTGATGCTTATCGTGGGATCCACTAAACGATTTGTCCTAAATTAAAGATGGGTAGATATAGGATTATGACTAAGCTGCCAATAATGGCGCCAACAAAAAGAATTAATGCTGGCTCTAAACTTTGACTGAGTGTATTAAGTTGGCTACTTAGCTGGGAGCCTAGAGTGTTGGCGCGCTTATTGAGCATCTGAGCCAATGTTCCACTTTCAGCGCCAATGTGAAGGAGCAGCAATGTTTCTACGTCAAGAAGCTGTGATTTAGGATCTGCTCGTTTCAGCGACTCCCCCAATGGCCAGCCACGGGTAAGGTGTTTAAATATCTCCGCACTAAAGTCATGACTCACCCAGTGATTAGAGGATTGTGCAGCGACTCTGAGAGCATCTGGGAGAGGTAAACCCGTTTCCAATAAATGACCTAAGGTACGACACCAGTGGCTTAGTGTTGCCAGTCTAAATAGATTACCAAAGAATGGTGTACGCAATAAGAGGGTGTCACAGTATTTTTGGAGCGAGCTTGACTGGAGCCAGGTATATATAAAGCCTGTGGCAATTAATAGAATGCTCAGAAATATTTCTATAAAGTAGTTTTGAATGCCTGTAGAAATGGAGATCAGGATTCTAGTTGGTGCTGGCAGCTCAGCCTGAAAATGCCCAAAGACTTCTTTAAACACAGGCACAACCCAGATCATCATGACCAGGACAAGTAAAAAAGATGTACCTAAAGTAATGATGGGATACGTTAGGGACTGCTGCACTTTTCTTCGCAGCTCAATCTGGGCTTCCAGTTGTTGTGAAATTGTGTGTAGCGCCAAGCTCAGATCACCAGTTCTCTCACTGACTCTGATGAGGTTCGAAAACTCCGGGGAGAATTTTCCATCTTGCGCGCTTAAACAAAAAGAAAAGCTATTGCCCTTTTGAAGCTGTATACGAATATCCTCTAGCCAAGCTTGCCAAGGTTTGGGTGCAGATTGAATTAATAGTTGAATGGCATTGAGCAGGGGAAGGCCAGCCTGAAGAAGAGCCAGCATCTGCTCTGCGAAATGTAGTTGCTCAGACTTGCTGAGTTTTCTCTTGAAAAGCATTTGGACTAATGCCAAGTACCAAGCTCGGCATCGAGCGATATCTGATCTACTAAGCCGGACTTTAGTAATTGCGCTCCTGCCGAGTGGATATCAAGTGCTTGATTTGATTCAAATAGATGCTTGCTCCCAAAAACCTCATGGACGCCAATGCGTCCAAAATATCCTGATCCCTTGCAAAGCTTACAAGGTGCTTTACTTGAAGTGAGATTGCATTGATTGCAACGTTTACGAATTAATCGTTGAGAGCTGACGCAACGAAGACAAGATTCAAGAGATTCTTGATCTACGCCCAGGCTTTTAAGTCGGCTCAAAGCGCCATTGGCATTGCGTGTATGAAGGGTGCTTAAAACCAAATGACCGGTTTGCGCTGCTTGAATAGCAAGCTGCGCACTAGCAGAATCTCGTATTTCACCAATCATGATGACATCCGGGTCCTGGCGCAATAGTGCGCGAATGATGGTTGAAAAATCTAAGCCTGCTTTTGGGTGATAAGCCACTTGATTTATTCCAGGTAGCCTGATTTCAATCGGATCTTCGACTGAGCAAATGTTGCGTTGCACTTGGTTCAGTGAGTTCAAACAGCTATACAAGGTGCGTGTCTTACCGCTTCCGGTAGGTCCCGTTACCAGAATCAACCCATTGGTTTGACTAATAGCCTCTTGAACTATTCCCAGTTGCTCTGGAAGTAAGCCAATTTGATCCAGCGCCAACTCTTCCAAACAGCTAGGCAAGATACGTACCACCGCTTTTTCACCATACAAAGTGGGGAGAATGGATACTCGGCAATCGATGTTGGGGTGACTAAAGTCACGACCAATCATCAGGCGACCATCCTGAGGCAAGCGCTTTTCTGCAATATCAAGACGTGCCAATATTTTGATACGCGTGATGAGGCGTTCATGAAAATCAATGGGGTATTGGTTTTGAAGTGTGAGGTGGCCATCTATCCTCATGCGCACTACTGTTTCTTGAGATCTCGCCTCAATATGAATATCCGTAGCCCGATGATTTAAGGCATCAACAGCGATGTCATGCCAGGTCCGAATAATGTGAGAGTCATGTAGTAAGTCGCTCAATCTTGATTCGGTTGAGCGAGGGGTTGGTATAGCTTGACTGTTTTCACGCCATGCTCATCAAACTGCACGATTTCCATCACTACGCCAGCAATTCGAATACTGACATCGTAATCAGGAATCGCTTCGAGCTTTTCTAAGATAAGGCCATTTAAAGTCCGAGGCCCATCAAGTGGAAGATCTAGCTTTAGTAGACGATTTAAATCTCGCAATGAGGCGGTACCGCTAGCAAGATAAGTTCCATCAGTAAGCCAATGAGGGTCATTAGATAGATTGGAGAATGAGGTGGTGAACTCGCCGATAAGTTCTTCAACGATGTCTTCAAAAGTAACCAGACCAAGGACTTCGCCATACTCATTCACTACCAAGCTAAGTCGTTGCTGATTATCTTGAAAAAATTGCATCTGCTGCAAAACGGGCGTCCCGCTAGGAATGAAGTAGGGCTCGTTGAGTAGGGATCTAAAGTCTTCATGATGAAGTTCTGCATTGCCCAGTAATGAGAGTGCTTTTTTCACAGACAGAATTCCAACGATACGTTCAGAGTCGCCATCGCACACCGGAAGTTTATTGTGATAGCAAGTTTCTAATTGTTCTACCACCTCATTAATAGGGCGTGAAAGATCTAGCACTTCGATTTTTGAGCGTGGCGTCATCACATCATCAACCAAGATATTTTCAAGATTGAAGAGGTTAAGCAAGATATTGCGATGGTGTGCAGAAACGAATCGATTGGATTCTAAAACTAAGCTGCGTAACTCCTCCTTACTCATAACCCCGTTATCAGTCGATGCTTGCAATCTAGATACCTTCATTAGCCCCGATACAAAGCTATTAATAAACCAAAGTAGTGGCTTAAGTACAAAGGTAAGGGGGAGAATGAACCAGCCAACATTGCTCGCAATTTTTTCTGGAAAGGCGGCACCGATTACTTTCGGAGTGATCTCACTAAAAATAATGATGAGTAGGGCAACAACCAATGTGGCGATAGATAACACTAGGCCGCTATCACCAAAAATATGCAATGCAATGCCGGTAACTAAAATTGGCAGGATGGTGTTGATGAGGTTATTGGATATCAGTAGCACTGAAAGCAGTGAATCCATCCGCTTTAGTAATCGTTCAGCAAGTGCAGCTCCAGCATTACCACCATGAGCCATTGCACGTAGGCGATGACGATTGGAGGAAAGCATGCTGGTTTCGGCCATAGAAAAAAAGCCAGATAGTGCGAGTAGGAATAGGACTAATGCGACTTGGCCAATAAAAGGCCAATCATCAAAAAAAGTGTCCATCAGTTGTGCCTGCAAAGAATAAGGAACAACCAATATAGCAAAGTGCCATTTCACTAGCTATAGCTACATTGGAATCCTGTCTGAGTTGATCCCTCAATCTGTGTCAGAATCTTCCGAATGTCTACCCTGAGATCAGTCGAGTATTGCGTTATATCCGCCCCTTTTGGGCATTTAGGTGTGCAAACTGAGCTGGTAGATGGCAGTTTGATGATCTCAAAAATTGATTATTTGCCACCAGATGCTGCCTTGATTCCTCCGGGGAATGCCTTGGCGAAAGCTTTCTCAAAACAGTGCGCCCAATACTTCAGTGACGCTTCATCAACATTTGATGTCCCGCTCAAGCCAGCTGGAACAGCCCATCAGCAAAAAGTCTGGAATGCCACTCTTGGCATTGAGGTGGGAAAGACCATTACCTATGGTGAGATTGCAAAACAGATTAAAAGTGGACCTCGAGCAGTCGGGACTGCTTGTGGTGCCAATCCTTACCCTTTGGTTATCCCTTGCCATAGAGTAGTTTCAGCTCAAGGTCTTGGGGGTTTTATGAAAGAAGATAGTCCGGGTTTTTATCGCCGGATCAAAATTTGGCTCTTAAAGCATGAGGGCGCGCTTTAAGTATTCTTTTCAGAGAGTTTTCGGAGTTGCTTGGAGGCTGCATAAAAGAATGCTTTCATCAGGAGATCATTCCCGGCCGCGATCTTTGTGAAGGCGTAGAAAATCCAAACGGTATTTCGAGAAAGCTTCACTTCAGACTGATTGCTAAATTCTTTTCTGCTGGTAATTTTTTCTAGTGTCATGACGGCAAGCCCGAAGGCTAGGAAGCAGAAGCGCCTCATGCCGATTTCTTTTTCTGGAAGCAAAATAATGTAGCTCATGGAGTCTTGAAGTTTTTTGTAGGCAATCTTCAAAAGCTCTACTTCGCTCATCTGCGCTGGTTTCCAAGAGACTCCACGTGCACGATCTGCCGGTGAGTCTTTCAGAATATTGGTCATTTGCAAGGCTTGACCAAAAGCGATGGCCAACTGCTCATGTCCTTGAATGCGTTTTGCAAACTCAGGAGAGTAGTTGCTAAAGATGCTTGTCAATAACTCTCCCACTACGCCAGCTACCACGTAGCAATACTCTTCAAATTCTGCGAGGTCTTTTAGTCCCTCTCGCGATTGTCGATTATGAAAATGGGACATGCCATCAGACATAATCGAAACACAGCGGTTAATGGCCGCCTGATCCCTATCTGGGAAAGTATGCAGAATGCGAAGAACAGTAGGGGTGTGCGCAATTAAATCAAGCTCATCAACATTGGAATAGTTCCTGAGAGCATCTAGGCAGGGGCTTACAAATGACGCCACTGGAATAGTTCCTAGCGTTGCCTCCAAAAATAGCTTAGATAAGTGCTGTTTTTCTGCTGGATTGAGCTCGGCCGCATCCTCGATCGTGTCGACAATGCGGCACAGCAAGTAGGTATTGCCAACCACCATTTCAATCGCTGGCGGCAAAAGAGGGATTGTGAGCGCAAAAGTGCGCGATACAGAACCCAAAATCGCTTTTTGATAGTCCAAATCGCTATTGGGGTTCTCTTTAGGGGCTATGGTGGAATTCACCCCTGAATTATGTCAGACCAGCACGCCCAAATTGAGCCCTAATTGCTTAAATGGCATAAGTAACAAAGCCATATAATTTGTGCAAATTCCAGAAGGAGAAATTAGGCGATGTTGATTTGGTTTGTCATCATCTATTGGGTGGTTTCGGTAGGTATTGGACTATGGGCTGCGCTAAGAGTCAAAAATACCGCCGACTTTGCCGCGGCAGGTCATAGCCTTCCTTTGCCTATTGTTACCGCCACCGTATTTGCTACTTGGTTTGGTTCTGAGGCGGTGCTAGGCATTCCTGCAACCTTCTTAAAGGAGGGTTTAGGGGGAATCGTATCTGACCCTTTTGGCTCATCTTTATGCCTTATATTGGTCGGCTTATTTTTTGCTCGTCACCTCTATAACCGTCGAATGCTCACTATCGGTGATTTCTTTAGGGAGAAATACGGTCGTACCGTTGAAGTGCTCGTTACCCTTTGTATTGTGATTTCGTACTTAGGCTGGGTTTCAGCTCAAATTAAAGCCCTCGGCTTAGTTTTTAATGTAGTTTCCGATGGCAGTATTGCGCAAACTGCCGGCATGTTGATTGGTGCTGGCAGTGTGCTGATTTACACCTTGTTTGGCGGCATGTGGTCGGTGGCCATAACCGATTTCATTCAAATGATCATTATTGTGGTGGGCATGCTCTACATTGGTGGAGAGATGACGACCCAAGCGGGTGGAGTGGGCATCGTTTTTGATCATGCGCTTGCAGCTGGCCAATTTTCTAATTTTTGGCCTGATATGAACCTCGCCTCTATTTTGGGTTTTACTGCGGCCTTGTGCACCATGATGTTGGGCTCCATTCCCCAACAAGATGTCTTTCAGCGGATTACCTCCTCTAAGAATGTCAATATTGCTGTTCAGGCAGCCTTATTGGGCGGGGTCTTGTATTTCGTATTTGCCTTTGTGCCCCTATACCTGGCTTATTCAGCAACCATCATTAGCCCTGATTTGGTAAAGCAGTACATAGACACCGATCCACAAATGATCTTGCCTAAGCTCATTCTGAATCACGCCCCACTGATTGCACAGGTGATGTTTTTTGGCGCCTTATTATCGGCAATTAAGAGTTGTGCCAGTGCCACTTTGTTAGCACCCTCTGTCACTTTCGCTGAAAATATCGTACGAGGTTTTTTTAAGCATTTATCTGATCGAGACTTGCTGAAGATTATGCGAATCACCGTTCTATGCTTCACAGTAGCAGTAACCTTTTTTGCGATTAATTCCGAACTATCTATTTTTAAGATGGTTGAAAATGCCTACAAGATCACCTTAGTAGCC
>JBEGUE010000107.1:0-2834 GCA_041179045.1 Pseudomonadota bacterium | reverse complement strand
TAAGATTCTGTCAGTTTGTACGAAATTGAGATGTGTCGCTTTGCGGTTTTTTGCTTCAAAGTAGGGCGAATTACATTTAAGTTTGACTTTAATTAAAAAAGATTTTTGAGGACTAAAAATGAACAAAACCCTAAAACTGGTACTTGCTGGCGTAATTTCTGTTGCTGCTACTGCTACTTCCGCCCAAAACGTTGACAACTGGGTCAACTCAAGTGGTTTATCTTGGAAAAACGGCGACGGCACATTGTGCTGGCGTGATGCTAGCTGGACTCCTGCGACTGCAGCCAAAGGTTGCGATGGTTTCTTGGCTCCTAAAGCTGCTGCTGCTAAACCAAGCGTTACACAGAGCAAGATCACTTTGCAAGCTGACACACTCTATGACTTCGACAAAGCAACATTGAAGCCAGAAGGTAAAGCTACTTTAGACAAAATTGCTAAAGATTTAAGCAAAATCAAATTAGAAGTAGTTATTGCTGTTGGTAACACTGATAGCGTTGGTACTGATGCTTACAACATGGCCCTAGGTCAGCGTCGTGCGCAGTCAGTTAAAGCTTACTTAGTAAGCAAGGGTGTTGACGGTAGCCGTATTTACACAGAATCAAAAGGCAAGAGCAATCCAGTTGCAAGCAATGCAACTGCTGAAGGCCGCGCTAAGAACCGCCGCACCGACATCGAAGTTGTTGGTACAGCTGCAGTTAAGTAATTCTTCTTACTTGAAAAAAAGCCCGGTTCTGCCGGGCTTTTTTATTTCCGCTATATTCGTAATTCATTTATCTCAACGCGCTTCCCGCGCTTTTACTCCTATGAACGTCGATCAATCTGAAATCGCTAAATTTAGCGCCCTAGCCCATCGCTGGTGGGATCCCCAAAGCGAATTCAAGCCTTTGCATGCCATTAATCCCCTGCGCCTGAATTGGATCAAGTCTTTTGTTGATCTCCAGGGCAAGAAGGTGTTGGATGTTGGTTGTGGCGGCGGGATTCTAGCGGAGTCGATTGCCCAGTCAGGCGCCGATACCTGCGGCATCGATTTATCCGAAAAAGCCCTTAAAGTCGCTGAGTTGCATGCGCTAGAGGTAGGCGCCACCCTCAAATACCGCTCTATTTCAGCAGAAGCGTTAGCTGAGGAGGAGCCTGGACAGTACGACGTTGTAACCTGCATGGAGATGCTTGAGCATGTCCCGGACCCAGCCTCCGTAGTTCAAGCTTGCGCAAATCTCTGTAAGCCAGGTGGCACCCTCTTTTTTAGCACTCTGAACCGCAACCCCAAGTCCTACTTATTTGCCATTATTGGCGCTGAATATATTTTGCGATTGCTCCCCAAGGGCACCCATGAATACGCCAAATTCATCAAGCCTTCCGAATTGGTCGAATTTACCCGTCGCGCCGGATTAGACATGCTCGGCATGAAGGGGATGACATACAACCCCATCACGCAAGTCTATAAATTGGGGGAAGATGTGGATGTGAACTATATGATTGTTGTGCGTAAATGAGTGGCGGGTTAGTAAGCCCTTACAAGGGCATCTTTTTTGATCTAGATGGCACCCTTGCTGACACAGCTCCAGACCTTGTAGCTGCCGCTAACCAACTCCTCATCGCTCGCAATTTACCGCCCATGCAATATGAGGTATTACGTCCCCGTGCTTCTGCGGGGGCTCGCGGACTCATTAGAGGGGCATTTGGGATCGATACCGATCACCCTGATTTCATTCCACTGCGAGATGAGTTCTTCTCAAACTATGAAAAAGCGCTACTGGTTAACAGCGTCATTTTTGATGGCGTCGATCACTTACTGGATCAATTAGATGGTGCAAAGCTACCTTGGGGCATTGTTACCAACAAAAGCGAGCGCTTTACCAACCCCTTAACTGAGTTAATGGGCCTGCGCCAAAGAGCAGCATCCACAGTTTCTGGTGATACCACTCCACATTCAAAACCCCATCCTGAGCCTATTTTGCACGCAGCTAGACTCGCCAACATCGACCCCACCAAATCGGTCTACGTCGGCGATGACATTAGAGACATTGTGGCAGGCAAAGCTGCGGGCATGAAGACAATCGCAGCAGCCTATGGCTATTGTGGCTGTGAAGAGCCTCCAGAGGCCTGGGGAGCGGATTATCTCGTACACCACCCAAAAGAATTGCTGGAAATCATCTTCCCGCAGTAGGGAGATCAAAAGATAACGAGCAATTTAGGGGTAAGCGCCTTAAAATAGAGCTTCCAATGCATGAACTCCGGGGTCGACATGGTTTCGACGTGGATTACAAAGCATCAAGGGCATACCGAGGACCCGTTATCTCGTAAATCAATGGGAATGTAATAACTGCAAACGACGAACGTTTCGCACTAGCCGCTTAATTGCGGTTGCCCCTGAACTGATTCTCTCTTGGGTCAGCTAGCGCAAGCTAGATCAGGGTCATTTACAAGAGATAAGATCATTTCATGTCACGGGGAATGATTCGAAAACCTAGTGAATCGCCAGCGTGGAACATGTCAGTCTGTGACTAGCTAGCTAAATTAAATGATATGACTAAGTATGTAGAACTTGTTGTAGAGGATTTGCGGACGCGGGTTCGATTCCCGCCGACTCCACCATTTTGTAGTACGTAATAGTCAAACGCCACCTCTTTAGGTGGCGTTTTTCTTTGCTTCTATTTTTTCATCGCATTGATTGAATTAACGCTTTGGTGTTTTACCCACCATCTTTGCCGCCCTCAAGAAATCAAAGTCAACGCCTTTGTCTGCTTGCGTAACAGTGTCTAAGAATAGTTTGAGATAGCCACGCTCTGCAGTAGGCTCTATTACTGGATTCTCTTTTGCGCGCTTAGCCAACT
>JBEGUE010000106.1:0-9157 GCA_041179045.1 Pseudomonadota bacterium | reverse complement strand
AAGCTAAAACGCTGTGGCCAAAGGCTGGGCCGAGGTTGCGTAAGACAGTTGAATCAGTGAGGTCGCGCTGCCAGCGAGAAATGGGTAACTTCTCTGCCAGGTGACGCAACAAGGCATTGGCGACGCCTAAGTTACCTTCAGAATTTTCAAAGTCAATTGGGTTCACCTTATGCGGCATAGTTGAAGAACCAATTTCACCCGCTTTAGTGCGCTGCTTAAAGTAACCAATTGAAATGTAGGCCCAGAAATCACGATCCATATCCAACAAGATGGTGTTGGCACGGGCAATTGCATCAAATAATTCAGCCATGCCATCATGCGGCTCAATTTGAATCGTGTAAGGATTAAAGGTAAGACCTAAGCGCTTCTCTACGACATTCTTAGAAAAATTTTCCCAATCAAAATGAGGATAAGCAGATAAATGCGCGTTGTAATTACCGACTGCACCGTTCATTTTTCCTAATAAAGGTACTGCCGCAATCGTTGCAATCGCACGCTCTAGACGTTTGGCAATATTGGCCAACTCTTTACCTAATGTACTTGGGGAGGCTGGCTGGCCATGGGTACGAGATAACAAAGGTACCTTGGCATTTTCAATTGCCAAATCCGTTAATACAGAAAGTACTTTTCTGAGTTGTGGCAGTAGCACTTCATCACGCGCCCCACGCAACATCAAACCATGCGAAGTATTGTTGATATCTTCGGAGGTGCATGCGAAGTGAATAAATTCACTGGCCTTTAAGAGATCTGGGCGACCGGCTACTTTTTCTTTTAAGAAATATTCCACCGCTTTAACATCATGATTGGTAACTGCTTCGATATCCTTGATGCGTTGCGCATCGGCATCTGAGAAGTTTTCCGGCAAAGACAATAAGAAAGTTTCGTCTGCAGCGCTAATTTTTGGAACATCTGGCAGGCCCGCGGAGGCCAAAGCCAATAACCAATGAATCTCTACAAACACGCGTTGCCGCATAAATGCGGCCTCGGATAACCAAGGCCTCAAGGCATCCAACTTGCCGGCATAGCGACCATCTAAAGGGGATAGTGCATTAAGAGTAGAAATCGGCTGACTCACGAATATTGCCTTTACATTGATTGTTTCAATAAAACCTGATTTTAATCGCTCTTGGAAGCAATTTAGTTTGATTGGCATCGCTATACTTAGCCTATGAAACTCATCGGATCCCTCACTAGCCCCTACGTACGCAAGGTACGCATTGTTTTCTTAGAAAAAAAGGTAGATTTAGACCTAGAACTTGAAAATGTCTGGGCTGCAGACACCAAAATAGCCCTCAATAACCCTTTGGGCAAGATTCCTTGCCTCATTTTGGAAGATGGTGAGGCTATTTATGACTCCCGCGTGATTGCGGAGTATGCCGATACCCTGAGCCCTGTTAGCAAGCTTATTCCAGCTGCTAGCCGTGAGCGTGCAGCGGTTAAAACCTGGGAGGCACTGGCTGATGGAATAGATGATGCTGGAATTTTGACTCGCTTAGAGGCGACCTTCCACCCAGCAGAGCAACAGAGCTCCGATTGGCTTGAGCGCCAAATGGGCAAAATTAACGCGGCACTAGCCCAAATGTCGCGTCAATTAGGCGAAAACGCCTGGTGCCACAGCAACCAGATGACCTTGGCTGATATTGCTGTTGGCTGCGCCTTGGGGTACCTGCTGTTCCGCTTCCCCAATATTGCTTGGCAAGCGCAGTATCCCAATCTAGATGCTCTCTATCAAAAGTTGATGCAAAGACCTTCCTTTGCTGAAACAGCGCCCCCAGCCGCCTAAATCAGGGCATTAAAGCCAAATAGGTTCAGGCGGAAATAATTCCGCCGCCTAAACAAATATCTCCGTCGTATAAAACGGCAGACTGACCTGGAGTTACGGCCCATTGGGCTTCCGGGAAGGCTAATTCAAAACTCAAAGGTCCAGCGGCACCAGCCGCAAGAGTGCATGGTGAGTCCGCCTGACGATAGCGGGTTTTTGCAGAGTACTGCCCAGGCGTGGGTGCAGCTCCAGCAACCCAGCTGGCGTCAATTGTGGAAAGCTGATTGGCTAGTAGCCACGGGTGCTCATGGCCCTGAGCGACATATAGGGTGTTAGCGGCGACATCCTTACGAGCCACATACCAAGCATCACCATTGCCATCCTGGCTGCCACCTAAACCAATACCCTTGCGCTGCCCTAAGGTGAAAAAGGCCAGACCCATATGCTCACCCACCGTTTTACCTTCAGGGGTCTTAATGGGGCCAGGGGTGCGTGGCAGGTAACGGTTTAAGAATTCGCGGAAAGGACGTTCACCGATAAAGCAAATTCCCGTGGAGTCTTTTTTAGCCGCATTATGCAAGCCAATTTGCTCAGCAATCTTGCGCACCTCCGTCTTAGGAATCTCCCCCAACGGAAAAAGCACATTGGCCAATTGACTCTGGGTTAAGCGGTGCAAGAAATAGCTTTGATCTTTACTGGCATCTAAGGCTTTTAAAAGCTGTACGCGATCGCCTTGATGCCGAACCCGGGCATAGTGGCCAGTTGCAATGGCATCTGCGCCCAAACTCATGGCGTGGTCTAAAAAGGCTTTGAACTTAATTTCTGCATTGCACAAAACATCTGGGTTAGGTGTCCTACCGGCGGCATATTCGCGCAAAAACTCCGCAAAAACCCGCTCACGGTACTCAGCAGCAAAGTTGACGGCCTCAACATCAATCCCAATGAGGTCGGCCACAGACACCACATCTAGCCAATCCTGACGAGCAGAGCAATATTCATCACTGTCGTCGTCTTCCCAGTTTTTCATGAAAAGGCCAATCACTTCATAGCCTTGCTGCTTGAGCATCCAGGCTGCAACGGACGAATCTACCCCTCCAGACATCCCAACCACGACTTTGGAGGGTTTTGAAGCAGGTATTGCGACAGAATTGAAGGGGATCATCAAAAAATGCGAGAATTCGTTATCAGCTAAAAAACCCATTGTAGAAGTCTTGCTCCAAATTTACGAGATTTGTGGCAAAACCTAATAAATGGCATTAAGGGTAAATAGATAGGTAGCTTCTCACCTAACTAACTAAAATAGATTTTTTGAAAAATTTGCTTTTGGAGAAATGCCATGCGCATAGGAGTACCGCTGGAAATCAGACTCGGAGAAACTCGAGTCGCCGCCACACCAGAAACCGTTAAGAAACTGATTGGTCAAGGCCATACAGTTGTTATTCAAAAAGATGCGGGCGTGACAGCCAGCCAGCCCGACTCCGCCTATGAAGCAGTTGGTGCGACGATTGGTAGCGCAGCAGATGCCTTTAATGCGGAGATCGTTTTAAAGGTGCGCGCACCTGAAGCCGCAGAACTGAAGCAAATTCGATCTGGCAGCGTGCTCATTGGCATGCTCGATCCATTTGATAACGACAATATTGCTGCAATGGCCGCCCAAGGCGTGACTGCATTCTCATTAGAGGCTGCTCCACGTACTACTCGCGCACAAAGTATGGACGTCTTGTCTTCGCAAGCCAACATCGCAGGTTACAAGGCGGTAATGGTTGCAGCCAATGAGTATCAGCGCTTTATGCCAATGCTCATGACTGCGGCTGGAACTGTTAAAGCAGCACGCGTACTGATCTTGGGCGCTGGTGTTGCCGGTCTCCAAGCTATTGCCACTGCCAAGCGTTTAGGTGCGGTGATCGAAGCATCTGATGTACGCCCTGCTGCAAAAGAGCAAATTGAATCTCTTGGCGCTAAGTTTGTTGACGTTCCTTACGAAACAGATGAAGAGCGCGAAATCGCTAAAGGCGTTGGTGGCTATGCGCGCCCAATGCCAGAAGCTTGGATGAAACGTCAAGCAGCACTGGTTGCGGAACGTGCTCAACAAGCTGACATCGTCATCACCACTGCCTTAATTCCCGGTCGCAAGCCGCCAGTCTTATTGCACAGTGATACCGTTGCCAATATGAAGCCGGGTTCGATCGTGATCGACTTAGCAGCCGGTCGTGGTGACAATGGATCAGGTAACTGTCCCTTGACGGAAGAGGGCAAGATCGTTGAGAAAAATGGTGTGAAGATTATTGGTTACAGTAATCTGGCCAGCATGGTAGCTGCGGATGCTTCTGCTTTGTACGCACGCAACTTGCTCGATTTCATGAAGCTGATCGTGGACCCAGAAGCGAAGTTAGTTATCCCAACCGATGACGACATCGTTACTGCTTGCCTCATGTGTCGTGATGGCCAAGCCATCCGCAAAAACTAATACAGAATATTCAAAGGAAATATCATGGATCTCGCTGCTTTTCAAAGCATTCTCACAGTCCAAAACATCACCGTGTTTGTTTTGGCCATTTTTGTTGGCTATCAAGTAGTTTGGAACGTGACTCCTGCACTACACACTCCACTGATGGCGGTTACAAACGCGATCTCTGGAATCATTATTGTTGGCGCCCTACTTCAAACTGAAGTGATTGGTGGCGATGAGATTACTCTCACCAGCATCATTGGTGCTGTAGCTGTCTTCCTAGCATCAATTAATATTTTTGGTGGCTTTATGGTCACCCGTCGCATGCTTGAAATGTTCAAGAAAAAAGCCCCTAAAGCTGATGCGACTGGAACTAAATAAAAACTAGAACAAGATCTACATAGAGACCAAAATCATGTCAAACATAACCGCGATTTCCTACCTCATTTCATCGGTGCTTTTCATCCTCGCCTTGCGTGGATTGTCTTCACCAACCACATCACGTCAAGGTAACACCTTCGGCATGATCGGCATGTTGCTTGCCGTAATTACCACCTTCATGATTCCTGACTTTAAGCCAGTCTTCTCATTGATTATTGGTGCGATTGTTGCCGGCGCAATCATCGGAATACTTGCTGCTAAACGTGTGCAAATGACCAAGATGCCAGAGCTCGTAGCACTGATGCACTCTTTTGTTGGCTTATCAGCTGTATTGATTGCGATTGCAGCAGTATTTAATCCAGCTCAAGACCACACTGGCGCTCAAAAGATTGAACTCTTCATCGGTGCATTTATTGGTGCTATTACCTTTACTGCCTCTATCATCGCTTTTGGAAAATTGTCCGGCAAGGTCAGCGGTAAATCAGTGACATTTGCAGGCCAGCACTTGCTGAACCTGATTCTCGCAATTGCTATGGTTTCTGGTGGCGCCATGTACTTCATGACAGGTAGCCACGAAGCATTCTTAGTCATGTGTGCGATTGCTTTGGTATTAGGTGTGACTTTAATCATCCCAATTGGCGGTGCAGATATGCCCGTTGTTGTATCGATGCTCAACAGTTACTCTGGTTGGGCCGCGGCAGGTATTGGTTTTACATTAAACAATCCTGTATTGATTATTGCCGGTGCTTGCGTTGGATCATCCGGCGCAATTCTGTCTTACATTATGTGTAAGGCAATGAACCGCTCTATTCTGGCTGTACTGCTCGGCGGCTTCGGTGCCGAAGCTGCTGCTGGTGGCGCTGATGATGGCGGTCCAAAGAACTACAAATCTGGCTCACCAGAAGACGCTGCCTTCCTAATGGAGAATGCCGATACAGTGGTGATTGTTCCTGGCTACGGCTTAGCAGTTGCCCGCGCTCAGCATGCACTAAAAGAATTGACAGAGAAGTTGACTCACCATGGCGTGACCGTAAAGTATGCGATTCACCCTGTGGCAGGTCGTATGCCTGGTCATATGAACGTGCTCTTAGCTGAAGCTGAAGTTCCATACGATCAAGTATTTGAGATGGAAGACATCAACAGCGACTTTGGTCAAGCTGACGTAGTGCTAGTACTTGGTGCCAACGACGTGGTAAATCCTGCTGCTCGTACACCAGGTAGCCCAATCTTTGGCATGCCAATTTTGGAAGCCTATAAAGCTAAAACCATTATTGTCAACAAGCGCTCTATGGCTGCAGGTTATGCTGGCTTAGATAACGAACTCTTCTACATGGATAAGACCATGATGGTCTTCGGAGATGCGAAGAAGGTTGTAGAAGACATGGTGAAGTCAGTAAGCTAACTAAAAGCTTCTCAATAAAGAACCGCCTTCGGGCGGTTTTTTATTGGGTTAATATATCTACAGGTGCCTTTAGAGCACCAAAAAATAATATAAATACGAGACAAAAATGAATATCAAAAAATACTTACTACTAGTAATCGGTTTGGCCTGGATTACATCCGTGCAAGCTCAAAATACTTACCCCAATCGACCGATTCAAATGATCATGCCATTGCAAGCCGGAAGTGGTGTTGATATTTTGATGCGGCCCATCGCGCAAAAGATGAGTGAGAACTTGGGACAGGCAATTACGATTGAAAACCTTCCTGGTGGCGCTGGTTTAATCGGAGCCACCAAGGTAGCTCAAGCCAATTCAGAAGGATATGTACTGGGTGCATTTAATGACAGTATCTTAACGATGCTTCCCAATCTGCATAAGAAAATTGATTACGATCCTGTTCAGAGTTTTGTCCCAGTTTCTGAAGTAGCTGCAATCACTTTTGTAATGGTGGCCAACCCGTCCTTTCCAGGCAATACAGCTGCAGACCTCATTCGCATTGCTAAAGAAAACCCAGGAAAAATTGATTATGCTTCTGGCGGCAATGGCTCGCCTCAGCATATTGGCATGGAGATCTTTCGTCAGTACACGGGTGCACCATTAGTCCACATCCCCTATCGTGGAGCGGCGGCAGCAGTAACTGATGTCATGGCAGGACAGGTGCCTGTGATGATTAGCGCTTTATCTGTTGTGCTTCCACATATTCGATCGGGGAAATTAAAGGTGTTGGGTATCACCAGCAAAACGCGTTCACCATTATTACCAAATGCACCGACCGTTAGCGAAAGCGTTAAGGGCTATGAGTTCTCTACCTGGGGTGCGATTGTTGCGCCCAAGGGTGCATCGCCAGCAGTCGTTACCAAGCTCAATGATTCATTGGCTTTGGCATTAAAAGATCAGAAGTTGCGGGACCAGTTAATACAGCAGGGTTTTGAATTTGTTCCTTTGGGATCAGATCCTCTAAAAGAAATGATCGCCCAAGGCCTAGTGAAAATGAAAAAAGTTATTAAAGATGGTGGCATTCAGCCAGATTAACAATGAAGAAGCTTTAATGCAAAACGCCTGGTCTTTTGAACCAGGCGTTTTAGTTTCTACAGCTAGATAGCTGAGGAAATGTGCAGCAATTACATCATGCCGCCCATTCCACCCATACCACCCATGCCGCCCATATCAGGCATACCGCCAGCGGAATCATCCTTTGGGGCTTCGCAAATTGCGCAATCGGTAGTCAACAATAAGGCTGCAACAGATGCCGCATTAACTAATGCAGTTTTTGTTACCTTAGTTGGATCGATCACACCTTGAGCTACGAGGTCACCGTATTCACCAGTTGCTGCGTTGTAACCGTTATTGCCCTTGCTAGCCAACACTGCGTTCACAACTACGCTGGCTTCATCACCTGCGTTAGAAACGATGATACGGATTGGCTCTTCCATTGCGCGCAACACGATGTTGATACCAGCGTCTTGGTCAGCATTATCGCCTTTCAAGCCCTTGATACCCTGCATCGCGCGTAACAATGCAACGCCACCGCCAGGAACGATACCCTCTTCAACCGCTGCACGAGTTGCGTGCAATGCATCATCAACGCGGTCTTTCTTTTCTTTCATTTCCACTTCAGTAGCAGCGCCAACACGAATCACTGCAACACCGCCTGCTAACTTAGCAACGCGCTCTTGCAACTTCTCTTTGTCGTAGTCGCTAGTCGCTTCTTCGATCTGAACACGGATGTTCTTCACACGCGCTTCAATTGCTTTAGCATCGCCAGCACCGTCAATGATGATGGTGTTTTCTTTGCCAATTTCGATACGCTTCGCTTGACCTAAGTGCTCAAGAGTCGTTTTCTCGAGTGTGAGGCCGATTTCTTCAGCGATTACTGTACCGCCAGTCAAGATTGCGATGTCTTCCAACATGGCCTTACGACGATCGCCAAAACCTGGAGCCTTAACGGCACAAGTTTTGATGATGCCGCGAATGTTGTTTACAACTAAAGTTGCCAAGGCTTCGCCTTCAACATCTTCAGCAATGATCAACAATGGACGGCCAGACTTTGCTACTTGCTCGAGTACTGGGAGCAAATCACGGATGTTGCTAACCTTCTTATCAAACAAGAGAACGAATGGGGTTTCCAATACGGCAACTTGCTTTTCAGGTTGGTTAATGAAGTATGGGGAGAGGTAGCCGCGGTCAAACTGCATACCCTCAACTACTTCAAGCTCGTCTTCCAAAGACTTACCATCCTCAACAGTGATAACGCCCTCTTTACCTACTTTTTCCATTGCTTCAGCGATACGCTGACCAATGCTGTGGTCGCTGTTAGCTGAAATAGAACCAACTTGAGCGATTTCTTTAGTAGTTGTGCAAGGCTTGCTAATTTTCTTGAGTTCTTCGATTGCTGCAGAAACAGCTTTATCAATACCGCGCTTCAAGTCCATTGGGTTGTGACCTGAAACTACGTATTTCATGCCTTCGCGAACGATAGACTGAGCTAATACAGTAGCGGTAGTTGTGCCGTCACCAGCGATGTCATTAGTTTTGGAAGCAACTTCCTTCACCATCTGCGCACCCATGTTCTGGAGCTTGTCTTTGAGTTCGATTTCTTTTGCTACGGATACACCATCCTTAGTGATGGTTGGGCCGCCAAATGAACGCTCGATAACCACGTTACGACCTTTTGGTCCTAAAGTAGTTTTTACTGCGTTTGCAAGAATATTGACGCCTTCTACCATCTTGGTACGGGCGTTATCTCCAAATACGACGTCTTTTGCTGCCATGATTGAATTCCTTTCTTAGGTACTAATTACTTCTGTACAACAGCCATGATGTCTTCTTCGCGCATAACGAGAAGCTCATCGCTGCCGACCTTAACTGTTTGACCTGCATATTTGCCAAATAACACGCGATCGCCAACTTTGACGTCTGGTGCATTGAGCTTGCCGCTGTCATCACGCTTGCCTGGGCCAACTGCCAATACTTCGCCTTGATCCGGCTTTTCAGCAGCAGCATCCGGAATGATGATTCCAGAGGCAGTTTTTGATTCTTGATCTAAACGTTTAATGATTACGCGATCATGTAAAGGACGCAGATTCATTCCTTCTCCTATGTTAGTAAGTGTTAACTAATTAA
>JBEGUE010000105.1:0-2585 GCA_041179045.1 Pseudomonadota bacterium | reverse complement strand
AAGGCTCATAAATAAGACTCTCAGACTCTTTCCGGCAATAAAAGACATAAAATCACTTGATGACTAGTCCAGCACAAAACCCTTCTAATCTAGACTCCGCCTTGGCCGGCCTGGCTGATGTAGTGGATCAACGACGCGATGCATTTAAGGCTGGAGAGGCCGATCCCAAGACCTCCTATACCGCTTTGCTCTTTTCTAAGGGTGATGATGGAATTTTGAAGAAAATAGGTGAAGAAGCAACTGAAGTTGTAATGGCGGCAAAAGATGCGCGTAATTCCAACCTAGCTCCTGAGCAGCAAAAGCTCTTAGTTGGCGAGATGGCTGACCTTTGGTTCCATTGCTTAATTGCACTTTCTCAATTTGGCTTGCGCCCAGAAGATGTGATTGCTGAGCTAGAACGCCGTCTCGGCACTTCAGGTATCGAAGAAAAAGCCGCTAGAAAAGCCGCCAATAAGGAGTAATTGATGTCACATGACCCAAATTGCCTATTTTGTAAGATTTCCCAGGGATTAATCCCGTCCCAAAAGGTGTATGAGGATGAGGAAATCTACGCTTTTAAAGATATCAACCCAGCCGCACCCGTTCATTTTTTGATGATTCCAAAAAAACATATCCCCATGTTGGAGTCTGCAGAAGTGATTGATGCGCCATTGCTAGGTAGAATGATGGAATTAGCACCGCGTCTCGCCAAAGAGCAGGGTTGCCGTCCCGGAAAAGATGGTGGCTTTAGATTGGTAGTGAACAATGGTGCAGATGGTGGGCAAGAGGTTTATCACTTGCATTTGCATGTGATGGGCGGTCCGCGCCCCTGGAAAAAATAGTCCGAGGAGATAAAAATGGGTTCATTTAGCATTTGGCATTGGTTGATTGTTTTGGTAATCGTGATGTTGGTATTTGGTACCAAAAAATTGCGCAATATCGGTACAGACTTAGGTGGTGCTGTTAAAGGTTTCAAAGACGGCATGAAAACACCCGAGGGAACTGAAGAGTCGCAAGACAAAGCCAAGGAACAAATTCAGAGCGCTGCCACATCAACAGAGAAAACTGTGGATGTTCAGGCAAAAGATATCAATAAGTAATTGTCGATAGAAATAATGCGCAGCTGCAATGATTGACCTCGGAGTTTCAAAGCTTGCACTCATTGCAGTAGTTGCATTGGTAGTGGTCGGCCCGGAGCGTCTTCCTAAGATCGCCCGTATGGCGGGTAACTTATTCGGACGTGCTCAACGCTATATGGCGGATGTCAAATCTGAGGTGAGTCGGCAAATGGATGTCGAGGAGTTCAAAAAACTCCGTGAAGAAAGTGTCTCCGCCTTCAAAGACGTTGAGAGCTCAATTCAATCTACCGTTCAAGAAGCGGGATCCAATTTAAGTGATCAGGCTGACATCTTTGAGAATAATTACACAAGAGCGCCTCTTGACGAAAAAGAAGTGCTTAGCAAGTCAATCCGTCAGGGTCGTAAGAGTTGGGGTGTGAGACGCGCAGCCAGACCAGTTTGGTTTAAGCACTCTACGGGGATGCGAACACGTGTTCAATCGGGTGCCGCACGTATGAAGCGTTTTCACCATAGCGCTAATAAGTAATCAATAAGTAATTAATAAATAATAAAAATTACAAGAATATAAATATCCGCGCATGACTGACAAAAATCCAACTGAAGATTCTGGCTTACAGGAATCGTTTCTATCGCATTTATATGAGTTGCGTGATCGTATTATTAAATCGGCTTTAGCCATCATCGTGGTTTTTGTTTCCCTGGTTTACTGGGCGCCGGATATTTTTCATCTGTTCTCGCAGCCACTGTTAAATGCCTTGCCCTCTGGTGGCAAGATGATCGTGACTGACGTTACAGGTTCATTCTTCGTACCGATGAAGGTCACCATGTTGGTAGCTTTCATAATTGCACTCCCCGTAGTGATGTATCAATTATGGGCTTTTATTGCACCGGGGCTGTATCAGCATGAGCGCAAACTGATTGTGCCCTTAGTGGTGAGTAGCTATAGCCTCTTTATATTTGGCATGGCATTTGCTTACTTCTTGGTATTTCCGACGGTGTTTGAGTTTATGGCTAGCTACAACGCTCCCTTGGGCGCGGAGATGTCAACGGATATTGATAAGTATCTTGGTTTCGCCATGAATACCTTCCTAGCTTTTGGGCTTACTTTTGAAGTACCCGTTGTGGTTGTGGTATTGGTGCGCATGGGCATGGTTCCCCTAGAAAAGCTGAGAGAGATTCGCCCCTATGTAATCGTTGGTGCTTTTGTTATTTCAGCTATTGTCACGCCGCCTGATGTTCTTTCTCAATTGCTACTGGCGATTCCAATGACTCTACTTTATGAGCTCGGACTTTTGATTGCCCGCTTTTACGTGCCAAAACCATCAGACGATGATACTGACACAACTACAAAGCCAGATACTCAAGCCACGACTTGATCTTGCCCAAAGGTGCTAGCAAGCCACTCCGTTACCCGATCAAACCGATAACGCCTTTGTCTTAGATTCCCCTCCGAGTCTGTATCGCTACTTGCAAACACTTTTCCTGCTGCAAGTAATGAGCGGCGCTGCTGGGTAGTATCGATCTGAA
>JBEGUE010000104.1:0-14673 GCA_041179045.1 Pseudomonadota bacterium | reverse complement strand
TCTTTACGGCCAAAGTCAGCCAAAGAAATATCGGCAATAGCGCAACGGGTTGCTACAAAGTTATTTAAATCGGAAACGGTACTCATGAATGCTCCAGCTAAATACGATCCAATGCTGGAGTAGAAACTCGCTAGCCATTGAATCATGGGTTAGCGAGCGCAGTTGCAATTAGCAAACTCTGGGGTTACCTAGGAGTTCACTCCCTTCAAGCCTGGGGAAACACTGGTTCTCAGTATTCCTTGCAACGCTCCTTGAAGGTATGGAGAAATTGTAATCAATTTCTCCATATTTCGCCTCAATAAAACTACATACTGCCAATTTACTACTTAGAAAGCAGATTACAAGCCAGCGGCTGCACGTAATGCAGGCGCCTTATCGCATTGCTCCCAAGTAAATTCCGGCTCTTCACGACCAAAGTGGCCATAAGCAGCCGTCTTACGATAAATCGGACGCAAGAGGTTCAACATCTTGACGATGCCTTTCGGACGCAAATCAAAGTGCTCCGATACCAGTTGCGCAATCTTTTCATCAGAGATCTTGCCAGTGCCAAAGGTGCTGACCATCACTGAAGTTGGCTTCGCCACACCAATCGCATAAGAAATCTGAATCAAGCACTTGCTTGCTAAACCCGCAGCAACCACGTTCTTGGCTACATAACGACCAGCGTAGGCAGCAGAACGGTCAACCTTGGATGGATCCTTACCTGAGAACGCACCACCACCGTGAGGAGCAGCACCACCGTAGGTATCCACAATGATCTTACGACCTGTCAGACCACAATCACCTTGCGGGCCACCAATCACAAATCGACCTGTTGGGTTCACCAAGAAGTTAATTGCACCCTTGATCAAATGCTTTGGCAATACCGGCTTGATGATTTCTTCAATGACTGCTTCACGCAATTTCTCAAGAGAAATTTCTTCATCATGTTGTGTCGAGAGAACTACAGTATCGATTGAGTCAGGCTTGCCATCCACGTAACGTAGGGTCACCTGGGACTTTGCATCTGGACGTAACCAGTTCAAGCGGCCATCACGGCGTAATTGAGATTGGCGCTCTACCAAGCGGTGTGACAAATGAATCGGTAAAGGCATGAGCTCTGTAGTTTCATCACAGGCATAACCGAACATCAAGCCTTGGTCGCCAGCGCCTTGATCTAAGCCGTCGTCATGCGCCTTATCAACGCCTTGAGCAATATCTGGGCTCTGCTTGTCATAGGCAACCAAAACCGCGCAACCTTTGTAGTCGATGCCGTAGTCAGTGTTGTCATAACCAATCTCACGCAAAGTGTTGCGAGCAACTTGGATATAGTCCACGTTAGCGTTCGTTGTAATCTCGCCGGCCAACACTACGAGGCCGGTATTACACAAAGTTTCTGCAGCAACACGCGCAGTTGGGTCCTGAGCCAGGATCGAATCCAAGATGGCATCAGAGATCTGGTCTGCTACTTTATCGGGGTGACCTTCAGAAACCGATTCTGAGGTAAAGAAGTAATCATTTGCCATTGCATATTCCTTTAAAAATTAACACGATCTATTGGACAACTCGACGTGCCAGGAATTTCAACGGCGACGCTTTAGCAGAATTTATGAATCGCCCTGCAAGTTGCCTTAACTCAGCGATGGGTGAATTCTATCCGAAAAACACCTTATTCATCAAGCATCGCCGGAAATTTGGCCCTCTCGCCCGCATTGAATATCATTAGGGGGTGCGCAAACTCCTCCTCAAGCTAACCCTCGCTGCAATTGCAGTGTTGCCCTTATTCCTAGTCCAGGTAATTGGGGCTGCTTTAGGGATATTGGCTTATGTAGGATCCAAGCAATACCGATCACTTTTTCGCCCTCAATATGAGGCGGTTGCTAAAAGCCATCATCTTCCACTTCAACTCTGGAGTGCGGCGGCGGCCTCAGGGCAGCTCTTCTCAGACAGCCTATGGATTTGGCGCAACCCCAAAAAAGCACTTTCCCTGGTTGAGGTGCAAGATTGGGATCTCGTTGAGGCAGCCATCAATGAAGGTCATGGCCTAGTCATGCTCACTCCGCACCTGGGCGGCTTTGAAATCATCCCTCGAGTATTGGCTCAACATTTCCCCGCCACCATTCTCTATCGTCCATCCCGTCAAGAATGGCTCAACGAAGTGGTTGAGGAAGGTCGTGCCTACCCTAATATGCATTTTGTACCGACCAACCTGAACGGCGTTCGTCAAATGACGCGCGCCCTGACTCGCGGGGAAGCTATCGGCATTCTTCCAGATCAAGTGCCGAGTGGCGGTGAAGGCGTATGGGTACCCTTCTTTGGGCGCCTAGCCTATACAACCCCACTCCCAGCACGCTTAGCCAATCGTAATAACACGCCTGTTGTGATGTTCACCGCTAAACGCAAGGGTCTTGGCAAAGGCTGGCTGATGCAGGCCAAGAGATTAGCGCCGCTTCCTGAGGACTCAACGCTCGCAGCAGCCGAACTCAATGTTGCGATTGAAAATGCAATTCTGATTGCGCCCAATCAATTCATCTGGGCTTACAACCGCTACAAACATCCTAGCGGGGCAGAATTACCACCAAGTAATTAGTTAATAAATTTATAATTTATTCTCATGACTTGGTTACAAAATGTTTTCAATTTTCTAGCGCTGAGCTTACTGCGCCTATTTGCATTTTTACCCTATGGCCTCACCATTCAGACTGGCTACGGTCTCGGCTGGTTAGCAGCACACATACCCAATGAGCGCGCCAAGGTTGTAAAAACTAACTTGCGCCTGTGCTTTCCCAATCTGAACGAAAATGACATTGATTCATTAGCGCTTGAGCACTGGAAATTATTTGGGCGTAGCGTGATTGAGAGAAGTCGTATTTGGCTTGGCAGTGGAAAGCAGATTACTGATATCGTCACTATCAACTCTGCTATTACTCTTGGCGATCGTAAGCCACGACTCCTGATTAATCCCCACTTTGTTGGGCTTGAAGGTGGTTTCATGGCCCTCTCCGTTTTAGCAAACGAGCATGACTGGCCACGTGGTGCTGGCCTCTATCAAAACATGAAGAACCCTTTCTTCAATCAAAAAATGATTGAATGGAGAAATCGTTTCGGGGGAAAATCGATTGAAAGACAAAGTCGCTTACGTGATTTGATTCGAGAGATTCAAACGGGCAACTTTATTTTTATTGCGCCCGATATTGATCTCGGTCCACGTGACTCTATTTTTGTCCCCTTCTTTGGGATTCAAGCCAATACGATTACTTCAGTCTCGCGCTTAGCCAGACTTAGCGGTGCAGAAGTCTGCCTCATGACCACCACTTTGAATCCCGATCGCAAAGCCTATATCTGCAATATCAGCGCGCCACTCCCTAACTTCCCAACAGATAATGTGGAAGCGGATACTGCGCGCCTAAACCAATACATCGAAGAACTTGTTCGACAAAGGCCAGCAGAGTACTATTGGGTACACAAACGCTTTAAACATCGACCGCCTGGTGAGCCAAGCCTTTATAACTAATTGGAATTCTTTTGAGTACGAATTTAAAAAAGTCTGCACGCACATTACGCTTCACCAAAATGCATGGTGCCGGCAATGATTTCATCGTGCTCAATGGGATTGATCAAGATCTCAATGACGTTACACGCGAGCAGTGGCAAAAACTAGCCCATCGCCAATTTGGTATTGGCGCCGATCAAATTCTGCTCGTTGAAAAAGCCACGCGCCCAGATGCTGACTTTCGTTATCGCATTTTTAATTCGGATGGGGGCGAGGTTGAGCAATGTGGCAATGGCTCACGCTGCTTTGTTCGCTTTGTGCTCGACCAAGGCCTTTCCACAAAAAATCCTTTGCGTGTAGAAGTAGCGCATACCGTTCTCACCTTGAGATCTCATGATGATGGTCAAGTAGAGGTGGATATGGGTGCGCCGATTTTTGAGCATAGCCAAATTCCTTTCAACGCTAGTGGCTTGGCAAGTAAGCAAGAGTTTCATGAAATGCTCTACGCGTTACCGATTAAAACCCCCGCCGCACACGACAGCTGGATCGGCGTAGTCTCGATGGGTAATCCCCACGCAGTGCAAGTAGTCGGTGATGTTGATAGCGCGCCCGTACTCGAAGAGGGTCCATCAATTGAAAAGGATGCGGCATTTCCGAAAAGAGTTAACGCAGGCTATATGCAGATCCTGAATCGCAATGAGATCAAGCTACGTGTATTTGAGCGTGGCGCTGGTGAGACCTTAGCTTGTGGCACCGGCGCCTGCGCCGCAGTAGTCTCAGGCATTCGTCGTGGCTTACTCGACACCCCTGTCAAAGTACACACTCGTGGTGGCAATTTACTGATTGCTTGGGGCGGCTTCATCAATGAAGTAGCTCAGAGCGTCATCATGACCGGGCCAGCCATTACTGTCTTCGAGGGCGAAACAACAATCTAAAGCGGGGCTGCGCTTTAGATTAAATGCCATATTTCTCGCGATAGGCTTTCACCGCTGGCAAATAACTTGTTAACTCAGTATTGCTGGATGCGGTCAAGAAAGCCATCAAGTCTGCCAAGTTTGCAATGGCCACTACTGGCAAGCCAAACTCTTGTTCAACTGCCTGTACCGCTGACTTGTCACCAACCTCGGTAGCGGTCCCTGACTTTTCCATACGATCTAAGGCAATTAATACTGCCGCAGGCTCTGCACCCGCCGCACGAATGAGTTTCACAGACTCTCGCACAGACGTCCCCGCAGAAATCACATCATCAATAATCACTACCCTGCCTTTGACTGGGGCACCCACCAATGAGCCACCCTCGCCATGGTCTTTTGCTTCTTTACGGTTATAGGCATAAGGCACATTGCGCCCAGCATCAGCCAATGCGATTGCTGTTGCAGCAGCCAAGGTGATCCCTTTATAAGCAGGACCATAAAGCATGTCATATTCAAGACCAGATGCTTGCAAGGCTTTTGCGTAATAGCGGCCCAATGCACTTAAGCGAGCGCCATCATTAAATCCACCCGCATTAAAGAAATAAGGGGAAAGACGTCCAGCTTTAGTTTTAAACTCCCCAAACGACAAAACGTTTGCCTCTAGGGCAAATTGAATAAAGTTATCTTGATTAGAATTTTTTGAGCTCATAGGCCTATATGTTACGCATCATTTCTGCCAACCTCAACGGTATCCGCTCGGCGGTCAAAAAAGGCTTTCTGCCTTGGGTTGTAAAGCAAAAAGCGGACTTTGTCTGCATGCAGGAACTCAAGGCTCAACAAGACGATTTGGAAGATGCCATCCTTAATCCAGATGGTCTGCATGGCTTTTTTCATCACGCCGAGAAAAAAGGCTATAGCGGTTGCGGCATCTACACCCCGCATCAGCCTGACGAGGTGCTCTATGGCTATGGAAATACCGAGTTCGATGCTGAGGGGCGTTATGTCGAAGCCCGCTTTAAAAAACTATCTGTGATCTCGGTATACATGCCCTCAGGCTCCAGTTCACCAGAAAGGCAAGAAGCTAAGTTTCGCTATTTAGAGTCTTTCTTGCCTCACCTGCTCAAACTTAAACAGTCAGGTCGTGAGATTGTGCTGTGTGGGGATGTGAATATTGCCCACAATGAAATTGATCTAAAAAACTGGAAAGGTAATCTGAAGAACTCTGGGTTTTTGCCAGAGGAGCGCGCTTGGTTAACAAACTTATTTGGCAAAGTCGGCTATGAAGACGTCTATCGAAAGCTAGAGCCAGAGGCGACCGAGGCCTGCTACACCTGGTGGAGCAATCGCGGTCAAGCGTATGCAAAGAATGTAGGCTGGCGGATCGACTATCACATCACCACTCCAGGGATTGCAGCAAGCGCTAAAAATACTGCTATCTACAAAGATGAGCGCTTCTCGGATCACGCACCACTTACCGTAGATTACGACTGGTCTATTTAGAAACCTGTGAGTCGTGCTTTTTAAATTCCACCACTTTGAAATGAATGGTGAGCCAAATCAAAATTAAGACTGGCGCACCAATAATCGCAGTGCTAATAAAAAAGCTTGAGTAACCAAAGCTATCAACAAAGACGCCAGAGAAACCAGCCAACCACTTTGGCAATAAGAGCATCATTGAACTAAACAAGGCGTACTGTGTTGCAGAGTACTGAATGTTCGTTAGCGCTGACAGGAAGGCAATAAACGCAGCGGTTGCAATACCGGAACTCAAATTATCGGCAGAGATTACCCAGATCAAGCCATGTAAGTCATGGCCCTGCGTGGCAAGCCAAGCAAATAACAAATTGCTGATGGCCGATAAAATCGCACCCAAAAATAAAATCCGCATCACGCCGAAACGCAAAGTGAGTACGCCTCCAACGAAGGCGCCAACCAATGTCATCACGACACCAAAGACCTTGCTGACTGCTGCCACCTCATCTTTGGTATAGCCCATATCAACATAAAATGGGTTGGCCATAATGCCCATCACCACATCACTAATCCGATAGATGGCAATTAAAGACAAAATCAAAATAGCATGCCAACCATAACGTTTAATAAAGTCTGCAAATGGCTCAATCAAAGTTTGATGTAACCATGCTCTTGCATTACGTGCTTTTGCTATCTCAATGCGAATGGGCTCTTTACTAAACAAGGTAGTGACAACACCCACGCCAATAGAAAGTGCCATACAAAGATAAGCAAATTGCCAGGCGGCTGGATCATAGCCAGGTATACCAGCTTCAGCGCGGGCAGCTAACCAGAGAACGCCAGCACCAGACCAAATCAAAGCCAGTCGATAGCCTGTTTGGTAAGTGGCCGCCAGAGCCGCTTGGTGATCACTATCTGCAGACTCGATCCGAAAAGCGTCTAAAGCAATATCTTGGGTTGCAGAACCAAAGGCTACGAGAAGCGCGCACCACACAATCGGCGTCAGTTGAACTTTGGGATCAATGCTGGCCATGCCTACCAGACCAAGAATAATTAGCAATTGCGCAAAGAGAAGCCAACTACGCCTTCTGCCAAACAAAGTTGATAAAAAGGGAATGGCTACTCGATCGACCAAAGGCGCCCACATCCACTTAAAGGCGTAGATTAAGCCAACCCAAGTAAGGTAACCAATCGTGCTGCGATCAATGCCAGCCTCTCTTAGCCAAAAGCTCAGCGTTCCCAAAATGAGCAGCAAGGGAAGGCCGGCAGAGAAACCCAAGAAGAGCATTCGAAGACAAGGCCATTCGAGGTAAACCCGAAAATCTTTCAGCCAGGACTGAGCGCTACTAAGCACGTCGAACGCGGAACAGCGCTAGGCTTCCAAAAAGATTAGGCATCAAGGTAACTTGCCGCCCCTCATGCAGGATGCATTGATCCAGAATTTGCAAACCCAAACTCGAGGCTAATTTTTCAAAATCAGCCACTGTGAGAACGCGCACATTGGGCGTGTTGTACCACTGATAAGGCAAGCTTTTGGAAACCGGCATACGGCCAAAGCCGACAGCTAAGCGATGTGACCAATGGCCAAAGTTCGGGAAAGAAACAACCGACTCTTTACCAACCCGAACTACTTCACGCAAGATCTTCTCAGTTTCATGAATCGTTTGCAGTGTTTGTGAGAGCACAACGGTATCAAAACTATTGTTCTCAAAGAGCGCCAAGCCCCCTTCAAGATTTTGCTGAATAACGTTCAAACCTTTTTGCACACAAGAAAGTACGCGCGCATCGTCAATCTCAACTCCATAAGCATGAACAGGTTTTTGCTTTTGCAAATACTCCAAGAAGCTACCGTCACCACAGCCAAGATCTAGCACTTCGCTATTGGGCGTAATCCAATTTGCTATCGCAGCAAAGTCTGTGCGCTTCATGATTTAACCTCTAGCATGTGTTCGAAGTAGGCACGGATCAAATTGTGATAACGCGGGTCATCCAACAAGAAAGCATCGTGCCCATGAGGCGCGTCAATCTCTGCATAACTAACTTCACTCTTATTGCTAAGTAAAGATTCCACAATCTCGCGACTACGATTAGGTGGGAAGCGCCAATCCGTAGAAAAGCTCACGACTAAAAACTTAGCCTGCACTTCAGCTAGGGCGCGATTTAAGCTGCCCTCATAGCGGCGGGAAGGATCGAAATAATCTAATGCCCTAGTAATCAACAAATATGTGTTGGCGTCAAAGTAAGTGGAGAACTTGTCACCTTGATGACGCAAATAGCTTTCAACCTCAAACTCCACATCAAAGCTAAAGCGATAATCTTGAGACTCGCCACTAGGTCTTTGTAGCTCGCGCCCAAATTTTTCTGCCATGTCATCGTCAGATAAATAGGTGATATGCCCGACCATGCGCGCCAACTTCAGGCCGCGCTTTGGCACTACGCCATGCTCGTAGTAATTACCACCATGAAAATCTGGATCGGACAAAATTGCATTGCGAGCTACTTCATTAAATGCAATGTTCTGCGCGCTCAGTTTTGGTGTCGAAGCAATGACTAAACAATGGGCAAGTCTTTTTGGGAACTGGATGGACCAAGCCAATGCCTGCATTCCGCCCAAGCTTCCACCAATTACCGCAGCAAAACGGCGAATACCCAACTTATCAGCCAAGCGCGCCTGGGTATTTACCCAATCTTCCACTGTAATTACCGGGAAATCTGCGCCGTAAGGCTTCCCAGTAGCAGGATTAACACTCATTGGACCAGTAGATCCAAAGCAAGAGCCTAAATTATTAACGCCAATGACAAAGAAGTGATTGGTATCTACCGGCTTGCCTGGTCCAATCATGTTGTCCCACCAACCGATATCTTTTGCATTATCCGGATTGGGTCCGGCCACATGATGTGATGCATTTAATGCGTGACAAACTAGCACAGCATTACTTTTATCGGCATTGAGCTTGCCGTAAGTTTCAATTACTAAATCGTAGCCGGACAAAATAGCGCCACTTTGCAAAGGCAAGGGCTCGGCAAAGTGAATGGTATTTCTAGAGAGGTGTAGCTCGCTCATTCGGACAGAAGAATGCGAAGGCTCACATCAGAAGCTTCGGTTGGAAGCTTCTTGAAGCCGCTGCGGGCAAAACGGTGCCAGCGACCCAAAACATAACTCATCAACATTGTCGCGCGAACACTAACTTCATCTTGAGGCACATTTGCCCAAGGACCATCCTGAGTTAAAGCGATACGCAGTGCCTGCTTTAAAGATGCTTCAACACGATCAAGTACTTGTGTAATACGCTCTTGTAAACGATCGTCTTCTTGCAATAGGGCATCGCCCAATAGCACGCGAGTCATACCAGGGTTCTTTTCGGCAAAGAATAAGAGCATCTGCAAAATGCCACGGGCTTGCGCAAGTCCAGACTCTTCTTTTTGATTAATCTGATTGATCAGGCCAAAAACAGTTTGCTCAATAAAAGAAATTAAGCCCTCAAACATCTGCGCTTTACTAGCAAAATGTCGGTAGAGCGCTGCCTCTGAAACTTGAATTTTTGCAGCTAATGCTGCGGTGGTTACGCGTTCACCCTTGGGATTTTGCAACATCTCTGCAAGCACTTGCAAAATCTGGAGACGGCGCTCACCTGGACGCGGACGCTTACGTGTCTTGCCCTCTTCGGCAGCCGTTACTTCGATCTCTGAAGCAGTAGGATCAAAAGAATCACGCATATTTATATCTCTAGTTCAACTCTTAGCGGGAACGAATCATCGTACCGAATGCTTGCTCTGTCAAAATCTCTAGCAATAAAGAGTGCTCAATTCGTCCATCAATAATGTGCACTGAATTTACGCCACTCTTTGCCGCATCTAATGCAGAAGAAATCTTTGGCAACATGCCACCAGAAATAGTACCGTCAGCAAATAAGCTATCAATTTCACGTGCAGTTAGGTCGGTCAACAAATTACCGCTTTTATCCATCACACCAGGAATGTTAGTCATCATGACTAGTTTCTCTGCATGCAAAATTTCCGCCATCTTGCCAGCAACTAAGTCTGCATTAATGTTGTATGCCTGACCTTCTTCGCTAAATCCAATGGGAGAAATCACTGGAATAAAAGCATCATCCTGCAATGCTTTTACAACTGCAGGATTAATTGCCTCAATCTCACCTACAAAGCCTAAGTCGATTGTTCCGCCAGGCTTCTTTTCATCTGCAACTAACATCTTTTTCGCACGAATTAAGCCGCCATCTTTGCCAGTCAAACCAACTGCTTGACCACCAAAGTGATTAATCAACATCACAATATCTTGCTGCACTTCGCCACCGAGGACCCACTCAACCACTTCCATGGTCTCTTCATCGGTCACGCGCATGCCCTGAATAAAGGTGCCGGTCTTACCAATCTTCTTCAGGGCCTCATCAATTTGCGGGCCGCCGCCATGCACCACTACCGGGTTCATGCCAACTAGCTTAAGCAAAATAACATCGCGTGCAAAGCTTTCCTTTAGGCGCTCTTCGACCATGGCGTTTCCGCCGTACTTAATCACAATAGTCTTACCGTGATAAGCACGAATATAAGGCAAGGCCTCGGCCAAAATCTCCGCCTTTAGTAAAGGGGAGATGTCACTAATAGATGGAGATTGCGTTGTCATTGCTGCTTTTATATTCAGTCTAGTCAATTAATCGCCAAATAACTTTTGACGCAGTTCACGGCGCTCTTGCGCCTCTAGAGAAAGGTTGGCTGTTGGGCGCGCAATAAGGCGGTTTAGACCAATTGGCTCACCGGTCTCTTCACACCAGCCGTAATCACCAGACTCGATACGGGCCAAAGCCTGCTCTACTTTTTTTAGTAGCTTGCGCTCACGATCACGCGTGCGCAACTCAAGAGCATGCTCTTCTTCAATCGTTGCACGATCCGCAGGATCAGGAACCAAAATATTTTCACGCAAATGCTCTGTTGTTTCTGAAGCATTCTTCAGAATGTCAGCTTTTAAGGTCAATAACTTCTGACGGAAAAAATCTAACTGGCCGGCATTCATATAGTCCTTTTCGGACATCTTAAGTAACTCGGCTTCTGTTAGAGGGGCACCTTTGGCAACTTTTGCGCTTGCCACCTTACTAGGGGCTTTTGCTGCAGCCGTAGATTTCGTTGGTGTTTTTACCGTCATTTCATTCTTTCCATGGATCTAAATCATTATTGCTTCATTCTGCCAAAGTTTTACTACCCTTTTGGCCAATATTTATTAAAACTGACCGTGGCGCGGGATTGTACTTTAAATTTCCTAGACCAAACAACCCTCGAGCCCAGCCAGTAGGGTATCTTTGGGTAAATCTATCCCGATAAAGACCATGCGGGTTTGCTTGGGTTCTGCACCCCATAAACCCGCCATATCACTGCCCATCATCTGATGGACGCCCTGGAACACGACTTTTCGGTTGCTACCCTTCACATAGAGGACGCCTTTGTAGCGCAACATCTTCTCTCCGAAGACCTCCAAAATACCCCCCAAGAAGTCCTCTAATTTTTTATGATCAAAGGGTTTATCACTACGAAAAACGAAGGATTGGATGCGGTCTGTATGTCCTGCATGATCATGATGATCGTGGCTATGATCATGGCCACAGGTGCTGTGATCATGATCGTCATGACTATGATCGTGACCACAAGTAGCGTGATCATGATCGTCTTGCCCTAAAAAGTGGGGGTCAATATCGAGCTTTGCATTTAAATTGAAGCCCTTGAGATCCAAAACGGCATCTAAAGGAACGACTCCCTTTGAAATACCCTGAATTGGGGCGCGGGGGTTCATGTGCATCAAGCGATTACGCAAGGCATCTACTTGGGCAGGTGTTACCAAATCCGTCTTAGTAATAAAGATTTGATCAGCAAAGCCCACTTGGCGCTGAGCCTCTTCATGTTCAGTTAGTTGTTGTGGGCCATGCTTGGCATCCACCAAGGTGACTACGGCATCCAGAACATAGTGGTCCGCTACATCATCATCCATAAAGAAGGTTTGAGCTACAGGGCCTGGATTGGCTACTCCAGTAGTTTCAATAACTACGCGCTCAAAACTAATTTTTTTGTCCCTGCGCTGCTCCCAAAGCTCATTGAGGGCCTCAACCAGATCTCCACGAATAGTGCAGCAAATACAGCCATTGCTCATTTGCACAATATTCTCTTGATTATCTTGAACCAAGATGTCGTTATCGATGTTCTCTTCGCCAAACTCGTTCTCAATCACAGCAATTTTTTTGCCGTGCTGCTCAGTCAGGATGTGTTTGAGCAAAGTGGTTTTGCCACTACCTAAAAAACCCGTGAGAATTGTTACCGGAATTAACGCCATCTTTGATCCTATCAAAATCTATAAATACATTTCCCAAACGGGAAACCTTCTATCTTACCGAGTTCTTCAAGCTTTGCCGGCTTTTGCACGGGGATGCGCTTTGTCATATGCCTGTGCTAGGTGCTGGAAGTCCAAAGAGGTGTAAATCTGGGTACTAGCAATGCTGGCGTGCCCCAACATCTCCTGTACCGCCCTCAAGTCCTGAGAAGACTGCAATACATGGCTAGCAAAGCTATGGCGCATCATATGCGGGTGTACATGCGTTGGTAGGCCCGCACGCATTGCCAAGGTGCGTAAGCGCGCCTGAACTGTCCTAGGAGATAAGCGCGCTCCGGTAGCAGAGATAAATAAAGCGATGGATACATTCTCCTGCCCCAACTGATCCCTAATCTCTCGCCAAACTCTTAGAGATTGCATAGCCGGTCCACCAATAGGTACTGAGCGACGCTTTCCACCCTTACCTAAAACCGTTACTTCTGCAGCATCCCAGTCCAGCCAACCGGCAGACTCATGCTGACGGTCTTTGCTTTGCATCACATCAATGCCCAGCAGTTCGGATAAACGCAGGCCAGAGGAATAGAGCAAATCAATGATCGCTGCATCACGCACTGTCTCTAGATCTTTCTTTTCTTCAGCTTCTTTGACAGCCTGATTTACCAGAGAGAGTGCCTGCTCGACTGAAAGTGCTTTGGGTAAAGACTTCAAACGCTTAGGTGCTTTTACATCATCAACGGGATTTGCCACTAGGTTTGCAGTCACCTTTCCTGCTTGCGCATCACGACGCGCATCTTTTTCAGTCAGCCAGTCGTACCAGCCACGCCAAGCAGAAAGTGCTCTTGCAATCGTGCGAGAGGATTTACCTTTTGAATGCAAGCGACCAGCCCAGCGACGTACATGGGCATTCGTTACCTTTAGCAAGTCAACGGCATCATCCGCCGCCAATGCCTGCAGCTCGCTGAGATCCATTCGGTAGGCTTTAAGCGTATGAGGCGATAGCTGCCTCAACACATGAAGCTCGTGCAAATACTCTTGCACCAAGGAATGTAGATCAGCTGGCGCTTGACTCATAAGCCTGGATGCGATCCAAAGCTGCAGCGGTAAGTTCAGCAATCTGACGCAAATAGAATGCGCCCATATCCGCAGTAAAACGGGACTCGTCTTTGCTTGCTAGTAAAAGTACTGCTGGCGATTGCACTACGCTAATACTTTTACCTAGCGGCAAACCGATAGCCACCATGCTTTGCCACTCAGGATCGATGGTCACTTGAGTTGCCAATAAATCTACGCTCGCTGCAGCTAACTCTTTGGCAGAGCCGCATAGCGGCGTATCAATCCATGGGCCAAATGCTGTATTGGGAGACAAGAGTTGTGCCGACTCGACTTCAAACACTTCCGCCAAACCTGCGGTCACCGCAGACTCGACATCCACCTTGGTATTGGCGCGCATTAAACGCAATAACCAAGCCACTAAGCTTTGCTGGGTTTTGTCATTGCGACTTCCAAAATGCAGCATCTCACTTAAGCGTCGATTGAGCTCTTGATTCTGTGTGCGCAACAAAGTCATCTGGCGCTCTTGCAAGGAGATCGCACGATCTTCATGTGGATGCTTCAAGCGAATTTCATTTAAGAGATTGGCATAGCGCTCAAAAAAACCTGGAGTTGCGCGCAACCACTCCGCCACCAATTCTTCTTGTTCGGCCTGCTTAGGATCGATTGCGCTCATCTATTTCTTTCTCGCTTGTTGTCTGATTTAACTTGTTTAGCCCAGCTTCTTACGCAGCAGCTCATTCACCTGACCTGGATTGGCTTTGCCTTGTGAAGCTTTCATAATTTGGCCTACTAAAGCATTAAATGCTTTTTCTTTACCAGAGCGGAACTCTTCAACTGACTTCTCGTTGGCCGCTAACACTGTATCGATCATGGTCTCAAGTTCACCACTATCGCTAATCTGCTTCAAACCTTTGGCATCAATCACTTGATCAACAGTGCTGATCACTTTGCCTGCGATAGCCTCTTCCCACAAGATTGCAAAGATATCTTTTGCAATCTTGTTAGAGATGGTGCCATCCGCAACGCGAGTTAATAGTGGTGCCAAATGTTCGGCTTTTAATGGCGCATCTGCAGTAGCAATGCCAGCACGATTGAGCGAAGAAGCAAACTCACCTGCAATCAAGTTAGCCGCGGCTTTTGCCAAAGACTTACCGACAATCGCAAGTAGCTCTTCAAATACTTTTGCGGTGTCGCGATCTTGTGTCAGTAGTTGCGCATCGTAGGCACTTAAACCGAATTCGCTTTGCCATTGCTCACGAAGCTGTGCCGGTAGAGCTGGCATCTTGCTACGCACTTCGGCAATCCAGGCATCATCAATCACCACTGGCAATAAATCTGGATCCGGGAAGTAGCGATAGTCATTGGCGTCTTCTTTACTGCGCATACTGCGAGTCTCTTGACGATCGGGATCGTACAGACGGGTTTCTTGC
>JBEGUE010000103.1:0-6347 GCA_041179045.1 Pseudomonadota bacterium | reverse complement strand
CCCTGATCACTCAGCAGCTTGGCAATATTGGTATCAGAGATAGGTTTAGTTGACGGTTCTTTTTCTACAATTTGTTTTATTAAAGCTTGAACTGCTGTTGATGAAATTGCGCCACCTTTTTCTGAGCTGAGCTGACTGCTGAAAAAGTATTTGAATTCATAAATTCCGAGCGGGCACGAAAGGTACTTTTGTGTTGTTACGCGCGAGATGGTGGATTCATGCATATTGAGACTTTCAGCAATTTCTCGCAACACCAGTGGCCGCATTCCAACGGCGCCCATCGAAAAGAATTTTTGCTGGCGCGCGACTATCTCCTGGGCAACCTTGAGAATTGTTTCCTCGCGTTGAGCGATATTTTTTACCATCCAACTAGCTTCGAGCATCTTTTGCTTTAATGCGCCATCAGCTTTCTTTTGCCCATTTTCTTTTAGGATTCTGGCGTACTCGTTATTGAGTGAGATGCGTGGCTTAGCATTGGGATTTGATTCGACAACCCATTGCCCCTGTTTTGCTTTGACAGCAACATCGGGTAAAACCCATTGATCATGTTCGCGTTCAAATTGGGCGCCGGGATTGTGCTGCAAGCTACGAATACACTCAACGGCTTTGAGTACTTCTGCTTGGGATTTGCCGCAGGCTTGTTTTATTTTCAACCAGTCTTTTGAGCCAACTTTATTCAAGTGGGTATTAACGATCAGCTTGGCGAGCTGCCAATCATCGACACTTCTTTTTTGCTCTTCAAGAATGCGATCAATTTGCAGGGAAAGGCATTCTGCAAGATTGCGCGCACCAACCCCCGGGGGGTCGAGTAGCTTTAGTCGATTCAGTCCAACCTCTAAGAGTTGGGCAGGGTTCAGATTTTGATCCAGTAGTTGAGCGCCAATTTCAGTGTGAATGGACTCTAGATCGTCTATCAAATAACCCCTCTCATCAAGGCATCCAGCTAAGTAAGCAAGAATGGATTGCTCTTGAGGGGGGATATTGAGCAAGTGAATTTGCTCCTCTAAATGCTCCAGTAGGGTTTGCTGATGGGCAACCCTTTCATATCGCTCTACCCAGTCTTCGTCATCTTGGCTTGCGTTACTGGTATTCGACCAATTATTCTGGGTGACTTCAGTGCGCTCGTTTGATGGGTTGAGGTTGGACTCAATTTCTGGATTCGGCTCAAACTCTAGAAGCGGATTATCTTCTGCTGCCTTGGCTAATTCTTGCTCAAGTTCGTTATTTGACAATTGCAGCAGTCTAATTGCCTGCTGCAATTGCGGCGTAAGACTGACCTGGGTGCTAAGCCGATTATTGAGCGATATAGCCATATCAAGGTCTATTAATGGCCTTTTGATCGCTGCTATAGCCAAACCCAGTGGGTTTAATTGTCTGAAGCTTTAAATTTAAAAAATACAATCTTGTATACATATCACTATTCTAACCATAAATATTATACAAATACCTATATAAATTAAGGGCTTAAGGAATTTTTATTGCTTTAATGTCGACAGCGCCCTAAAAATTACCTAAGCAAAGTAAGTCATTTAGCCGTAATCAAATAACCAGAGAAAAAAGAGGCATTTCATATTATGGAAAATCCAGTGATTACAGAGCATCGCATTCGTGGCGAGCGCTTCTATACGATTGAAAAGAGTAGCAAAATTGCCTTTTATACAACCAATATTGCCGCTGCACGCTATTGGGTAAAGCACGTCATTGACGGTGAGTCTATTCCTACCCCTGCCGAAGATGGATCTGTAGAGGCGCCTAGCACCTAAACCCCCAGCTTTCATGGGCGCAGTAAAGATTGATGCCCAGCACTTCTGCCGGACAAGTTGCCCTCCAAACTTGTTCCCAGGTAGAGTGCTTTTACCCTCTAGATGTCCGTATAATTGCCAATTTATATGGTTTTCACCATGGGCAAGCTTTTTTCCATCAATCTCATTTTTGTAGTCCTCTCCAGTTTAATTGGGATTGGACACGCGTTTGCGCGGGCAAATGAGGATTTAGTCATGGTCCTCGATGGCAAGCAATACTCTATTGCTTATTACAAGAGCTCGATTAAGTCATTGCCACCCGAGTGGAAAAAAGTATGGATCATTACGAATCGAAAGGCGAGTGAAGAAGGGTCGCGAGTGATGTCAAGCCGTCGCAACATTCTTTTTAATTGTGTACGCAATACCTACTCAACCTTGGCAACGATTAATTATGCAGAGCCAATGGCGGCGGGTAGACCCGTGCTGCAAACTGATTCTGGTTTCGATCTAAGTGATGAGCCCGTACCCGAGGGAAGCCCTTTAGCAATTGTGCAGAGTCAAGTTTGTGCGCCTTAATTTAATTACATGAAATTTAATTTATTCCCCCCTGAAGCATTAAAAAATATTGAGCCGAAGTTTCATGTGGAGACACGTGCCATTGCGAAAACAATCGAGCGCGAGCTTCACAAAAAGCCACTCGCTGGATTATTCACACTCGACGGATCGGCGAGGGAGTTGCCGGTATCGTTATTAGATATTGCTCAAGGCTTATTGGTGATGAAGCCAGAAATTAAGCCAGAAGGTGGCCTTACTAGCTTGGTTGGCACTCAAAGACTCGTTGTCCTCTGTGGTGACACCGGCAAAATGCAATTTTTGGCAAACAATCTCAAGTTAACTGAAGACGGCAACCTTACTTGTCCGTTGCCAGCGGATTTAATCTTGGTGCAACGCAGAAAAGAATTCCGTACCTTGGGCCCTGGAGACGAGGACTTGAGCTTTGTACTTTGCTTGGGTGCGGGCCAGGAATTGTTAACTAAGGTTATTGATATTTCTGATCACGGAATGTTGCTCGATATTCGTTTGGGCGCGACTGAGGTAGAGGTTGGTCGATATTGGCACTCTGGTTATTTTGAGCGTTTAAAGTCACGCTCTACGTCTATTGATCTGCTGATTAAAAATGTTCGACCTGGCGCTGCAATGGATCGTGTTCGCGCAGGCTGTGAGCTATATGAGCCTAACAAGTTGGCGCTGAAGGAATTTGAAAGCACCCGCAGCGCTATTGAGAACGCAAGGGTTCAGGGGCGTCTAAATCGATGGTACCTAGGAGCATCGTGGCATGAATAACTTTGCCTTCAGTGACCGCTTAATCTCCGGATGAATTGACCATGGGCTTATTCGCTAACTTCACCACCGGAAAACTCATCATGATCATCAGCGTGCTGATGTTCATCGTGTTGCTATATTTCTTCATTAAGGATTTTTATGGCAAAGTCGTTGAGGATGTAAAAAGTAACGGAATTGGTCCTACGCCAATTGAGCCAGTCATGGTGGCAAGCCTTCAAAAAACGCATCAGCTTGAGGAGGTCATTAATCAAAAAATTGCCAATATGAAGCTCGATCTCATGGCTGAGCGTTTGCGCATCACTTCGACAGCTGAAGTATTGAAAAATCTTGCTGCAGAGCGTCATCTCCCCGAGACCTTGTATCAAATTTATTTTGAAACTCGTGCATTTCCTAAGAAGAGCCTAGAGGCTCAACAAACTGACTTAGAGTGGCATGAGCAAGCTGGTATTACTGATCTGAAAGTAGATCCCTTGCCATTGGATGATGGCACTGTAATTCATTTCACTCTGCACAATTACCCCTATTCGCTTACCGCTATCAATCATCGGTTTGCAAGAACCTACTATGTTGAGTTGACCCTTCGGGATGTTGATGATGTGAGGTTATTTGTGGTGCGCGTGAAGGCAAACGAAACCACGGGTCGCGACATTCTAGAGACCGCCATCATCGAAATGAAATCAGGCGATTGGATTGACGATATTGCTAGTTGCAGATTGTTAATGGACAAGCGTAAGACTGAGGTTCAGTTGATGGCTGAACACCGCGAAGTAGAGATGCTCAAACAACGTTTTGTTTTAAATCACGCTAATAAGTTCAGCGCAAGCAAAACTGACTCTGGTCGCAAGAAAGGCTAGGGCTTATTTTGTTTTCATTTAAATTCCCTCGTGCTCAGCGCAATATCTACTTTTGGTTCTTAGCCTTTGCAAGCTTTTTGGTAGTAGTTTCTTTGATGACGCTTTTGGGCGCTGCCAGCGAGCTATCAAACTCCTCTGCGGAGTTAAAAAATCTTAAAGTAGTTAGCCCAAATTTAGAAGATTTCGTAAATACACAAGCTGTCGACTTTCGGTTGAATAGCAACAATAACCAACGTCGCTTGAAGGCTGCTGACATACCGAAGCTTGCAGACGATGCAATCATTCCTGTTGGAATGGATGAAGCTGTTAATAGAGCTTTTCAATTTTTTGCAGAATTTGAAAACAAACGCTTTAAACCTATCCTGACTGTCACTCTCCCGATAATCGAATCAGTTGAACCTGGCTCCCCAGCGGATGTTGCAGGGCTGAAGTCTGGGGACATGGTTCTGTTTGTGAATTCAGCCAAGATTGAATCTGTGATGGGTTTTTACCTGGCCTTGAATGAAAAACCCGCATCAGAAGTTGCGCTAAAACTGTTGAGAAATAAAAGAGAGAATATTTCGGTTGTGATGCGGATTGCTGGTCGAACCCCAATGAATGATAGTAATTGTGGTGTCAAGTTTGCCACCCCTCCTGACGCAGTGTATTTAACAGAGCAGGAGACGAAGCGCCAAGCGGATCTTTACCGTCGCGATATGCTTTCAGCGATCCCGCTTGATTGGCGTTCAGATGCTGCTAATAGCTTAATGCAAACTGCTAAGCGATTAAATTTAATTGCCAAAGGTGTCATTGATCCAACTGGAGCGAATCCAGCTAAAGTTCAATCGAAAGATGTATTGATTTGGCACCATAAGAAATTTTTAGAAAATATCGATACTTATTTCTCGCAAAGACGAAAGCTTGAGAATAAAAGCGCTTCTTACTTAACTGGTATGGGCGATGCTGTGGTTGGTTTTGTTTCCAGCCTTTTCATAGCTGCGATTGCACTCGGTTTATTTTGGTATCAACGTCGTGTGGCTGGTAAAAAATCATGAGCACTATTGATAATCCAGAATATTGGCTGGGGATGCGCATCAATGGTGAAAGATATGCGCTTGCAGCTAGTGCAGTTCAATCTGTTTTTTTGTATCCTGAGGCAGAACAATCTTTGAAAGATTTAAGAATCAGCGGAGTAGTTGTGCATGAGGGTGCGCCGGTTTATCTGCGCAATCACTTTCAAGTATTGCGATTTAACCGTCACTCAGAAAATGTTGCCGATTGGCAGCAGGTCCTCAAGACGGGTGGGGCCCCTTGGGTTGTCATTCTGAAGGATGGATCAAGCAAGGGTTTGGGTTTTAGAGTGAACAATATCTCCGGTCCTTTTCATGCTTCCGTAATGAGCGATTCTTTATTTGTGCATCACAGTGGGATTGATTACCTTTTGGTAGAGGCTCCATAGGTCAGGCGGCTGACTTCATTCAATGGCTAGAAAAAATATATGAGCAAAAAATATAAAAACCATATCTTTCAGCGAGCGACGATGCCTTGGCGTTGGCTAGCAATTGTCGCGTTTGTTATTGCACTATTGACTAGTATCAGCGCTTTTATTTCGGCTCGTAATTGGGTTTCTGATGGTAAGTATTTGCAATCAATCGACATTGAGCAAATTGAGGTGCTTCGTCTGATACCTGCACTTAAGGTATTGCAGTCTCAAACAACTGGAGCATTTGTGCTCGAGCCTAGTTTTTTTAATAATCTGAAAAAATCAGATGGCCTCTTTAAGTCAATTACGGATGATGTCAAAGCGCCAGTGGAATCTGTAGCGTCCGTCGATGTGGCTAGTAAATCAGCTGCTAACACTTCTAGTGCTCAGCCACAGTCCACCAACAAGAGCACTAGTGTGGGTGGTGCTCCGCTAGCGACGCTTTCTGATAACGCCGCCTTAGCCTTTTTCCAAAAGCTAGATGCCAAAATTATGAAGGTGGTGTTTGGTAAGCCAGATAAATATGCACACCTATCTGAAGAAAAGATTGAGGAAGTTGATACCCAATCGGTAGATGTGAAGTCATCTAAGGTCGGTAGCGTACAAGATGTGCTATTCGGCGCAAAGAAAACAGAGCAAGCTATTAGTATTGTTTTAGCTCAAGAAAAGAGCTTGGCTGGATTGGGGATTTTGGCAAAGTCAGCTGAGGCTTTATTGGCACCAAAAGGTGCACTTGAATTAGACAAGATCGCTATCGATGCACCAGTTAAAAAGTATGCAGAAAGCCTAGATGCTTTTGTTAAGGCAAATAGCAATTGGCAAAAAAATATTACTGATCCCACCAGCTCTTCTGAGCTCCAAAAAGCCTTAGGTACGGTGATAGATCAAAAAGTATTACTTGAAATTGAGATGGGTAAAAAGGCTGCTGGCAAGCCTCCCGCTAAA
>JBEGUE010000102.1:0-3131 GCA_041179045.1 Pseudomonadota bacterium | reverse complement strand
CAATCGCCGCCGTCCAAAATCATGAGATCCAGTATGCCTTCAAACTCGCTGCGCACATCAGCGGCACTGGTCGGCGATACCTTACCAAAACGATTGGCGGAAGGAGCAACCACCCCGCCTTTAAATTTACGGAGTAACTCTTGTGCAATCGGGTGTGCCGGCGCCCGAATGGCTACCGTATCTTGACCACCTGTGAGTTCATTTAAAACGCTCCTATCTTTTTTAAAAACTAAAGTCAAAGGGCCCGGCCAAAATGTATTTATCAGCTTTAATGCATCTTCTGATAAATCTCTCACCCACGGCGCTAGCACTGGCACCCAATCTACTTGAACCTGATCAAACTGATCAGGGGCTGCTAAGTGAACAATAAGCGGGTGATTAGATGGCCTTCCCTTGGCAGTAAAAATTTGTTTGATCGCATCCGGGTTCTTTGCATCTGCTCCCAAGCCATAAACAGTCTCAGTCGGAAATGCGACTAAACCACCATCTCGCAAAGTTTGTACCGCTTCGTTAATGACTGCAGATGAATGCAGCGCGCTACTGTCACTGGACATTGCTAGGGCTCAATCCCTAATTCAACAGCAACAGCTGCGCAATTTTGACGGGCTTGATTGAGTGACTCACCTAAACAATTGATATGACCCATCTTACGACCCATGCGTGGATCGGATTTGCCGTACAAATGCAACTTAGCATCTGGATGAGAAAGTACCTTATCCCAAGCAGGCTCTCTCGCCTTATCTTCGCTACCTTCGTACCAAAGATCTCCCAACAGATTGAGCATAGAGACTGGTGCTAGTAAGCGGGTATCACCCAAAGGTAAACGAGCCATACTTCTGACTTGCTGTTCAAACTGACTACTAACGCAGGCATCCATCGTGTAGTGGCCTGAGTTATGCGGACGTGGAGCGATTTCATTGGCAACGATGTCGCCACTCTTCAGCACAAAGAACTCTACACACAAGACACCCACGTAATCAATCTTACGAATGAGCGCTTTGGCAGCTTCAATAATTTTTTTCTCTTGACCAGGCTTCAGCGATGGAGCCGGTACGGTTGAGGTATGTAGAATACCGTCGCGATGAATATTCTGAGATACGGGATAGGCCACTACCGCATCGTCGTACCCGCGCACTACCAAAGCAGACACCTCAAAATCTAAATCCATGCGCTTTTCAAGAATACAAGGCACTTTGCTCAATTCAGCCCAGGCAGCAACTAAATTAGCAGAGTCATAAACGGTGATTTGGCCTTTGCCGTCGTAACCCATGCGAGCAGTTTTCAGAATGCCGGGGAATAGATCTGCAGAAACATGTGAAATATCCGCATCATGCTCAAGCACAAAATAAGGTACGGGACCAATATTGGTTTCTGCTCTCCAAGTAGCTAAGAATTTTTTCTCAGCTACGCGGTTTTGCGCCAAAGATACGCAACTACTGCGGGGCGCCACAAAGACTCCTAAAGACTCCAACTCATCTAGGGCCAGAGCAGGAACATTTTCAAATTCGGTACTGACCGATTTGCATAAGGCAGCCATCTCTTTTAAGGCAGCAGAGTCGGTGTAATCCGCTTGAATAAATTTTTCCGCAATGGAGCCGGCTGGACTATCTGATCCAGGATCCAGAACGCAGACCTTGTAGCCCATTGCTTGAGCGGCTTGTGTAAACATCCGCCCTAATTGACCGCCACCTAAAATTCCCAAATACGAGCCCGGCAAAATGGGCTCCAAACGATCTACCATCTGATTAATATCCCGGCAAATTCATAGAGCGTGCAGTATCCGATTGCTTTGCACGAAACTCTTCCAGCTGTTTTGCTAAAGCAGGATCGTTGACTGCCAAATTGCCAATCACATGCAAAGCTGCATTTGCAGCTCCAGCCTCGCCAATCGCAAACGTTGCTACCGGGATACCTTTAGGCATTTGCACGATGGAATAGAGGGAGTCTTCACCACGTAAGTATTTGCTAGCGACAGGTACACCATAAATCGGAATAATTGTTTTTGATGCCAACATGCCTGGCAAATGCGCAGCACCACCAGCACCGGCAATAATGGCCTTGAGGCCATTTTTAGAGGCATTTTCTGCATAAGCAAACATATCGTCTGGCATGCGATGGGCGGAAACCACTTTAGCCTCGTGAGCAATACCAAATTGCTCTAGCATTTGAGCGGCATGCTGCATGGTGTCCCAATCTGAATTGGATCCCATTACTATTCCGACTACTGGCTTTTTGCTCATCTACCTCTCCACATGCCCTGATCTACATCGTTAATCTATCTAAGATCCTATTATCCCAGCCTTTTTAGGGCTTTATGGAAATTAGGCCTTAGTTAAGCGAGCGAGGGCTTCGCGGTACTTTTCTGCTGTTTTATTAATCACATCTACCGGCAAAGCAGGCGCTGGGGCTGTTTTTGGCCAGGGCTTGCCATCAACCATCGCCGTTTCGAGCCAGTCACGCACAAATTGCTTGTCATAGGATGGGGGATTGGCCCCGACATAGTAGGTTTCTGCAGGCCAAAAACGGGAAGAGTCGGCAGTGAGGATTTCATCCATCAACACCAACTGACCGGCGTCATCTAAGCCAAATTCAAACTTGGTGTCAGCAATGATGATTCCGCGAGTCGCAGCATATTCAGAAGCTTCTTTGTACAAACGAATACTGACTTCACGAATTTGATTGGCCAATTTCTCGCCGATCATCTCGATCACTTTATTAAAAGAGATATTTTCATCATGCTCGCCCATTTCTGCTTTTGCAGCAGGAGTAAAAATAGGCTCAGGTAACTTTTGCGCATTTTCAAGACCTACTGGCAATGCAATACCGCAAACCTTGCCAGTTTCTTGGTAATCCTTCCAACCGCTACCAGCTAGGTAACCGCGCACTACTGCTTCGACCAAGATTGGCTTGAGGCGTTTAGCCACCACCGCACGACCTTTGACCTGATCAAGCTCATCGACAGGCACTACGCTTTCAGGATCAATGCCCGTTAAGTGATTTGGAATTACCTTAGCTAACTTCTCAAACCAAAAATTAGCCATTTGATTAAGCACAATGCCCTTCTCAGGAATCGGTTGACCCATCACAACGTCAAAAGCAGACAAGCGATCTGTGGTGACCATGAGTAGCTT
>JBEGUE010000101.1:0-8848 GCA_041179045.1 Pseudomonadota bacterium | reverse complement strand
GTTAGCCCCACCGAGAGCGATGCATACTTTCACTCTCGCCCAGCCGCCTCCAGAATTGGCGCCTGGGCTTCACCGCAAAGCTCCGAGATTCCCAACCGTGAATTTCTTGAAGAGGCTGAGAAGCGATTCGCAGCAGACTTTGGAGATAAACCACCACGCCCAGAACACTGGGGCGGGTATCGCCTAAGACCTACTGAGATTGAGTTCTGGCAAGGCCGTCCTTCACGCTTACACGACCGTATTCACTATCAACTTGATGGCGCCCAATGGCGTATTACACGCCTAGCGCCGTAAAATCTAGCGAAACTCTGGGGCAATCAGTGATTGAAAATTTGCTCTGAATTTCGCTACCTTAGGAGCAACGACTGCCATACAGTAGCCCTGCCCCGGATGCTGACGAAAATAATTCTGATGATATTCCTCAGCCGGATAAATCACAGGTGCAGCATCAATTTGAGTCACTATCGGATTGGAATATATCTTCGCAGCTTCAAGCTCTTGAACTACCTCATGAGCAGTGACGCTTTGATTGTCGCTGTGAGTAAAGATCACTGAACGGTATTGGGTGCCGCGGTCGTTACCTTGGTAATTCAAGGTGGTTGGGTCATGGATAACAAAGAAGATTTCCAATAAATCACGATAAGACACTGCTGCTGGATCAAAGTAAACGTCGACGATTTCAGCGTGTCCAGTTTGGCCGGAACAAATAGATTCATAGTCTGGATTTAGCATCGCTCCTCCCGCATATCCCGAGACCACCGCACTCACGCCGGAGATTTGCTGGTAAACCGCTTCTAGACACCAAAAGCAGCCGCCACCTAAAGTGGCGCGTTCGAGGGATGGGTTGTTTTTAAGGGTAGTTTCGTTCATGGCTTTATGCTAATACCTTATTCAATCGTTTGCTTGCCCCCATTTAGCCCTATGTCGATCAATCGCTTCACGCTCCAATTAGATGAAATCAAGGCAGCTTATGCTGCAGAACCCAATCCCAGCCTAGAAGTTCGCCTTGAGCGCATTAGCCGAATAGAGCAAATGATTGCCGCCAATGAAGAAAAGATCTGCAAGGTATTGGCTGCGGATTTTGGTAATCGCCACCCCATTGAGAGCCGTCTACTTGAGTTTCAGATGATTTATCAGGCTTGCAAACATGTTCGCAAGCACCTCAAAGAGTGGATGAAGCCGCAACTAGTAGCGACACCAGGATTTTTAGGCTCATCTCAAGCCTGGACTCAAATGCAATCCATGGGAGTCGTAGGCATTATGAGCCCCTGGAATTACCCAGTACAACTCGCTCTTGTTCCAGCTATTGCCGCCTTTGCGGCGGGTAACCGTGTTTGGTTAAAGCCTTCGGAAAGAAGTTCACGCACCTCTGGATTCTTGGCAACATTGATTCAAGAATATTTTCATCCGAGCGAATTTTGCGTTACTGTTGGCGGTACTGAAGTTGCAGAACCTTTTGCTGCGCTTCCCTTTGATCACCTCTTTTTTACTGGCTCAGGGGACATTGGCAAGAAGGTTATGCGCGCAGCTGCAGATCACCTGACACCGATCACCCTTGAGTTGGGTGGTAAATCACCAGCGATTGTTGACCCCTCAGCCAAAATCAAAGATGCTGCTGCCAGCATTATTTACGGCAAGCTAGTAAATGGCGGACAAACCTGCATTGCCCCTGATTACGCGGTAGTTCACACAAGTGATTGCGATGTATTTGTTCAAGAATTACAAAATGCAGCCCAAAAACAATTCTCCAATCCAGCAGAATTCACTAGCGCTATTGATGAGCAGCAACTAGCACGTTGGCACCAACTGGTTGAAGATGCAGCGGATCGTGGCGCACAAATCATCCGACTCATTTCCCCCGCTGACAATGTTGAGTTGCCATTCACTCCGGTAGTACTCCTCAATGTGTCCGAAGATGCACTCATCATGCAAGAAGAAGTATTTGGTCCTATTTTGCCAATCGTAACAATGAACGATATCGATTCCACCATTCGGTACATCAATGATCGCCCGATACCATTAGCCCTGTATTGGTTTGGTAAAAACAAAGAAGTAATGAACCGTATTCTGAATGAGACTCGCTCTGGCGGTATAACGATCAATGACACTTTGATACATGCAGCTGTGGAAGATCTACCATTTGGTGGTATCGGCGCGAGTGGTATGGGCGCTTATCACGGTAAAACTGGTTTTGAGACATTTAGCCATCGCAAATCTGTTTTAGAGGTTCGCGGTTTCTTTGGTCTTCATTTTTTACGCGGTACGCAATTAGCAAGACCGCCCTACGGTAAAGGTGTTGAGCGACTACTGCGTTGGCTTAAATAATGATTAATTGAAGTTCATCAGTAGATTAGTAACTTGCCAGCAAAGCCAATGAGCAAAGTGCCAACCAGAAGCCAAAGCACTGCAGCATAACGTCGATGCTGATTAAAGAAGCTGAGAAAAAATTGCCCAGCACAAATTAAACTGACCAAGTAGGTCATGCTCACCACTTGTAATACTAGGCCTAGGTATAAGAAGGTATGCACTGGATGCGCATACTCCGGTTGAACAAACTGAGCAAAGAATGATACGAAGAAAAAGATGGCCTTAGGATTGGTTAAAGATAAAGTCAGCGCAGCTATTGCTGGATGTAAAGTATTTAAGTAACGAGGCTGACCATCTCCCACTGCCATTACTTGAGTGCTATGCCAACGCACAAGACCAGACCGAATAAAGCTATATCCCATCCAAGCTAAATAAGTTGCGCCCAGCATGCGTAAGAAGTTGAATGTGGATGGCGATGAATTGAGCAAAGTTGCAGCGCCCAAAGCGACGCCCATCATCAAGATAGCATCGCCAATAAAGATGCCTACTGAGGCCCATGCACCAGCACGCCATCCTTTAACTGAAGCAATCGCCAGCACATATAGGGAATTTGGGCCGGGAAATAAGATCGTAAAAATGACTCCCATTAGGTATGCGGGGAAATCAACAATGCCCACGCTTGAGGGCGAAATAAACCAATTCATCAGCTAATCATAATTAAATTCGGGAAAACCCTTGTAATCACCTTCTCGAAATGACATAATAGGAGGCTTTTTTAAGCAATTTGATTCATCGCCCCCCAGCTATATTTCAGCGTATCGTTTAGAAGTCATAAACACCGAATTTACAAAACGCGCTGCCGCCTGTCTGATGGTCGATGCCTTTGACCATCACACTCAATAAAAAACAGAGAGTGTATACACGGAGACATCCCTTTAACGGGATGTGTAATAGCATGACTTTTTCTAAAGAAACCAATCCTACTGGAACTGAATTCCAGAATTTCGCCCTCGCGGCGCCACTCCTTAAAAACGTTGCTGAACTGGGTTATACCCAAGCTACTGAAGTGCAAGCTCAGGTTATTCCTGCCGCTCTTGCTGGTGGTGACTTATTAGTCAGCAGCCAAACTGGTAGCGGTAAAACTGCAGCCTTCTTATTGCCTTTGATTAATCAACTCATCGAAGACAATCCAAATGGCTCACCTGTTCCAGGCCGTGCACAGCCTAAAGTACTAGTGCTCTGCCCTACTCGTGAATTAGCGCAACAAGTTGCCGCTGATGCGGTGAACTTAGTTCGCGGCATGAAAGGCATTCGCATTGCAACCGTCATGGGCGGCATGCCTTACGGTAAGCAAATCCAAGCGATTAAAGGTGCCATGTTAGTTGTTGCAACTCCTGGTCGTTTACTCGATCTGACCGATAGCAAAGCAATTCGCTTAGATGACGTGAAGCAACTCGTTATCGACGAGGCTGATCGTATGCTCGACATGGGATTTGCTGATGACCTCGAGGCAATTGATAAGCGCTGCGCTAATCGCACCCAAACTTTGATGTTCTCTGCAACTTTTGCGCCAAAGATTATGTCTTTAGCCAATGAGCTAACTACTAACGCTAAGCGTATCGAGCTGGCTCATGCTGGCGAGAAGCATGCAAACATTGAGCAAAAACTGCACTGGGCTGACAGCATGTCACACAAGCATAAATTGCTCGAGCACATTTTGGCTGATGCCTCTTTGGATCAAGCGGTAGTATTTGCAAGCACTCAAATTGAAAGTGAAAAAATTGCTGACACCTTGCGTGCTAACGGCTACGAAGCTAGTGCCCTACACGGTGCCATGCCGCAGGCTGTGCGCATGCGTCGTCTTGAGTCACTACGTAAAGGTCACACCAAGATTTTGGTTGCAACTGACGTAGCTGCTCGCGGTATTGATGTACCACGTATTAGTCACGTGATTAACTTTGGCTTGCCAATGAAACCAGAAGACTATACACACCGCATCGGCCGTACAGGTCGCGCTGGTCGCAATGGTGTTGCTATCACTTTGGTTGAACATCGTGATCGCGCCAAGATTCGTAATATCGAACGCTTTACTCAGCAAGACATCGTTGCTTCAGTAATCGCTGGCCTTGAGCCACAAGCCAAGCCTAGCTTTGGTGGTGGCGGTGGTCGCCCAGGTGGCGGTCGCTCTGGCGGTGGCTTTGGCGGTGGTGGTCGCTCTGGTGGCGGTGGTCGTTATGGTTCTGGCGCTCGCTCAGAGTCTCGCTCTGGTGGCGGTGGCGGTGGTAATCGCTCAGGCAACCATTTCGAATCTCGCTCTAGTGATTCCCGACCTGCTGGTGACTCACGTCCATCCGGTGATTCACGCCCTGCTGGTGCCAACCGTTTTGCTGATTCACGCCCCGCGCGCTCTGGCGACTCACGTCCTGCCGGTGGTAATCGCTCTGGTGACTCACGTCCGTCTGCTGGTCCACGTTTTGGTAAACCCAAAACTGGCGGTCAACGCAGAAGCTTTAGCGGCAACTAAAAATGGTTCACCGTCGTCGTCTCCGTTCTGCATGGAATCGAGTCGATTCCGGTGAATTGCATCAAGCGCCACGCCAGTGGCAGTCTTGGCTTAGCGATACCGGTTCTTTAACCCAAAAAATTGAACGTGCAATCGGGCAAAAACTAGAAGTAGTAGTTTTGCGTGATTGCCGCCAAAACCTGAATAGCGACGAGAGTCGCTATTTTCATTTCAAGATCAAACGCTGTCGCATCAGAGAGGTACTGCTTTGTGCAAATGGTATTCCACTGGTGATGGCACACAGCATCATCCCCAGCACCAGCTCGAGCGGCAGCAATCATGAAGTTCTGCGCTTAGGAAAGAAGCCATTGGGTGCAGTGCTATTTGCCAAAACGCGGATGCGCTCCCAAAAGAAACCTACCCGAGAAATTGCTCGCCTTGATAAACAAAGCGCCCTGTGGAAAAAATGTTTTCAGCAATATTCAGGGTTGCCACCAGTCAGCTGGGCAAGACGAACGCTATATCAACTCAAAGGACGCCCACTCTTAGTGAGTGAAGTTTTTCTACCGGCCCTTCTCAACTATCCTGCGAGTTAAGTAGAGAGCCAAGTCTGTGATGCAGCAATCAAAGCCTCATCTCCAGGTTCACAAGTAAGTACTTTGCCAAAACCGATTTGCTCGGCCGCATCAGCAATATTATGATGTGGGCAAACGGCTGTAGCGAGGTCAAGTGGAAGTTTTGCTTGACCCAAATACCTCACCGCCTCCGATGAAGTCAGAAGCCAAAGTGATTTAGCAAGCTCCATATCATGAATTTCATTCCAGGCAGAACTATTGAGATCTAAAGGAACACGAGCATAAACGGAGAATGCTTCAACTTGCGCGCCAGCATTTTTTAAAGTGTCAGCAAGCCAATCGCGCCCGCCCTCACCTTTAAAGATGATCACTTTTTTAGCAGTCCAATTCCAACGCAAATTCTGCAATTCAGTCCACAAGCCTTCAGAATCCCACTGCGTATTATTCTGAGGAAGAATGACTTTCGCAGGGTTGCTCTCAAGACCAATGCCATGATTTTTGAGAGCTGCCATGCTGCTACCACCCATCACTCCAATTAGCACTGGCTTGTTGGATAACTCTTGCCAGGAGCTCTCTAATAAACGCATCGTGCACTCAATGGCATTCGGACTAACAAAGATGGCTAAGTCTGCGGTCTGTAGCGCTGCAGTAATCTGCTCCACCAAAAGATCATCACCCTTTGGGGCAATGGTCAGCAGGGGTAAAGAGATGATCTTGGGGGTAGATTCAGGGGTAAAGCCACTATTGCGCAAGCTCAGCTGAAGTGCTTCTGCCAACTGACGCGCCTGTCCACTGGGGCGAGTAATGACAATGGTCTTATTGCTCATCCGCAACTTCTCTAATAGGTTCTTGCTGACAAACTTTTATTTAGGCAGGCCATTAGGCAATAAACGTTCAGCACCTTGAGCAATCAGGTCTTGTGCCACTGATAACCCTAAAGCCTCTGCATCATCAAGACTCTTCACGGTACCTTGAGCGCTGGCCAAGCAACTCGCGGTGCCATCCACACTAGCAACAAAAGATCGGATATTCATATGATCTTTGTCCCAAGTTGCATATGCAGCCAAAGGTACCTCACAAGATCCGCCCAGTTGGCGCGACACCATACGTTCAGCAGTCACTGCATAGAGTGTTGGTAAATCGTTCAGAGGCGCAAGCCACTCTTTAATTTTGGGATGCTTAATCAGGGTTTCAATACCAAGAGCACCTTGTCCAGCAGCTGGCGTATACGGATCAATAGGTAGCAAAGCCCGAATACGACTTGCTAACCCCAATCGCTTGAGACCTGCAGCAGCCAAAATAATTGCTTGATACTCTCCGCGATCGAGCTTAGCCATACGGGTATCTAAATTTCCCCTCAAGGGCTGGATCACCAAATGCGGAAATCTGGATCTCAGAACAGACTCACGTCGCAAACTAGAAGTACCTACTACCGCACCTTTTGGCAAATCCTCTAGACTGGCAAAGTCATTGGAAACAAATGCATCATGGGCATCTTCTCTCACCATCACACAGGACAAATCGAAGCCCTCTGGCATGATCATAGGAACATCTTTTAGGGAATGCACCGCTAAATCTGCGCGGCCATCTTCTAGGGCAGTTTCGAGTTCTTTTACAAATAAGCCTTTGCCACCCACCTTAGAGAGGGCTTTATCCAGTATCTGGTCACCTCTGGTAGTCATTCCCAGGATCTGTACATCACATGCTGGATAGAGCTTTTTAAGGCAATCCCGGAGGTGTTCAGCCTGCCACATAGCAAGGCGGCTCTCACGGGAGGCAATTACCAGGCGCTCAGGAGTACCAGGGTTGGAGGCTGTAGGGCTAGAAATAGGGGTTTGGGACATAGCATTTAAAATAATGAACGATTTACATCAATATACTGCGTTTATGAGCTCATCAAAAAATTCCCTTTCCAACAAAGCCCAAGCTTGGTCGGCCCGGTTTAATGAACCCGTTGACGAACTAGTTCAACGTTATACCGCCTCTATTGGCTTTGATCAACGATTTGCCTTGGTGGATATTGCCGGATCTTTAGCCCATGCTGAAATGCTGGCTACTCAAAAGATTATCGGCGCCCAAGATTTGGCAGATATTCAAAAGGGTATGGCTCAGATCAAAGCCGAAATCGAAGCTGGTGAATTTAACTGGCAACTCGCACTAGAAGACGTCCATCTGAATATCGAGGCTCGTCTGACTGAGTTGGTTGGCGATGCCGGAAAGCGTCTTCATACTGGTCGTTCGCGTAATGACCAAGTAGCGACTGATTTGCGCCTCTGGTTACGTGGCAGCGTTGATGAAATCGCGATCACTCTCAAAACTCTACGCATTGCCTTGCTGAATCTTGCTGAGACTCATGCAGCGACGATCATGCCTGGCCATACGCATTTACAAGTAGCCCAGCCGATTACTTTTGGTCATCACCTAATGGCCTATTACGAAATGTTTAGTCGCGATGCAAGTCGCCTAGCTGATCTGCGCGCCCGCTTCAATCGCTTACCACTCGGTGCAGCCGCTTTAGCCGGCACAACTTATCCCATCGATCGCGAGCAGGTTGCCAAAATTTTAGGTTTTGATGGCATCTGCAATAACTCTCTTGATGCGGTATCTGATCGTGACTTTGCGATTGAGTTCTGCGCCTTTGCATCCATACTGATGATGCACGTGTCCCGCTTATCTGAAGAGCTAGTACTGTGGCTCAGCCCACGCTTTGGTTTTATTGACTTACCAGATCGCTTCTGTACCGGTAGCTCAATCATGCCGCAGAAAAAGAACCCGGATGTACCGGAATTAGCACGCGGCAAAACTGGTCGTGTCTATGGTGACTTGATTTCTTTATTAACCTTAATGAAGAGTCAGCCCTTGGCGTATAACAAGGATAACCAAGAAGACAAAGAGCCTTTATTTGATGCGGTAGATACCGTACAAGATACCTTGCGCATCTTCGCTGATATGGTTCCTCACATTCAGGTTAAAGCCGATGTGATGAAGGCCGCTGCTGAAGAAGGCTTCGCAACTGCCACTGACTTGGCTGATTACTTAGTTAAAAAGGGTTTGGCTTTCCGTGATGCTCACGAAGCAGTAGCGCATGCAGTCAAAGCCTGTGTGGGTCGCAACTGCATGCTCACCGACTTATCACTGTCGGAATTGCGTTTTGCCTGTGGCTTAGATAACCGTCCAGAACTCATGGGTGATGATGTGTTTGCTTTACTGACTGTAGATGGTTCTGTGAATTCTCGTCAACATGCTGGTGGTACGGCGCCGGCACAAGTGCTCGCTGCAATCAAACGGGGTCGTGCAGATCTCTAATTCGCATGGGCTTTTGGGGAACGCTCTCAGCAGGAATTGACCGTTTAAATCAATTCCTTGGCAAGACAGCCAGCATCATGATTCTGCTGTCTTGCGTAGTATCAGCAGTTAACGCCCTACTTCGTTACAGCCTAGATATCAGTAATAACTGGCCACT
>JBEGUE010000100.1:0-5125 GCA_041179045.1 Pseudomonadota bacterium | reverse complement strand
GAGCCCATGCCCAATCGAAAACAAACTCTCCGTAGGAGTGTTGCTTTAGATAGAGTGGCATGGCACCGAGGAGCCTTGATTCAGAGTCTTCAACAAGCAAGTGAGCAACTTGCCATCCAGTATTGCCGCCCACACATCCGCTAACTTCTAATGTATTAAGAAATGCATACTTTAGGAATGGTCCTGCTTCGGGCGACAACAGGGCATTCCAATCATCTTCAGCAATCTGCAAAAGACTATCAATCACTCGAAGTTGGATGGCGCCTTGCTTCAACTAGATATAAGGAAGATCAGCGTTGAATTAACTCAATTTTGTAGCCATCAGGGTCTGTGACGAAAGCAATGATGGTATCGCCACCCATAACCGGGCCAGCCTCACGCGTCACATTCCCACCGGCAGCCTTGATTTTTTCACAAGCAGCATAGGCATCAGCGATACCAATCGCAATATGTCCGTAGGCATCACCCATTTGATAACTCTCAACACCATGGTTATAAGTGAGCTCAATCTCAGATTGGCCATCTGCATTCCCTTTTCCGAAACCTACAAATGCCAGAGAATATTTTTGCTCCGGCCGCTCGGTGCTACGAAGTAGATTCATTCCTAAAACCTTGGTATAGAAATCGATCGAACGAGTCATATTGCCAACTCTGAGCATTGTGTGAAGAATCATCATCTAGCCAATATAAAGGTAAATCTGGTTTCCCGTTGCCCAAGAAAAAACCCAGGAGGTTGGCCTGGGTTTGTCATCTTGAGGCGCAAGCTGCTTATTGAATCTTGGCCTTCGCGCGGAGCTTTTGCATTAGCTCAGAGAACTTCGCTTTTTGCCAATTTTGATCTGCCGTGATCATCTGCTTTAGCTGATCTTTAATTTCTTCCATGCTTGGCGCCTTGACATCGCGAATATCATCCATTCTGATAATGTGCCAGCCATATTGGGTCTTGACAGGTTTGTCTGTAATTTGACCTTTTTTTAGCTGAACCATCGCTTTAGAAAATTCTGGGACAAGCGCTTTATCACTGACCCAACCTAGATCTCCACCATTCGGCGCAGAGCCGGGGTCTTTAGACTTCTCTTTAGCAATTTGTGCAAAATTACCACCAGCTTTGATTTGGGCGGTAATGGCTTTTGCATCCGCTTCTTTTTCTACCAAAATATGCTCTACGTGGTATTCCTTGCCTGTGTACTGACTCTTCACTTGTTCATACGCAGCTTTGAGTTCAGACTCTGCAACACCTTCTCTTTCAACATAGTCTTCAAAAACCGCCGCTATCAAAACACCCATCTTGGATTGTTCGAGTTGATCGCGTACAGATTCTTTTTGGATAACACCGCGATTATTAGCTTCTTGCAAAATCAGTTCACGAGTCACTAGCATTTCTCTCGCCTGGTCTCGAACTTGCGGGTTATCTGGTTGATTCGATTTTTGAATCAATTTATCTAATTGAGCCTTAGGAATTGCCTTGCCATTAACAATGGCAGCGTTTTGGGCATAAACGGCTGTTGAGAAAAGCACAGCACTTAGAGCGCTGATGGTCAAAATTTGGCGTGTGTTGAACATAGTTAGAGAATTTAGATATAGGTAAAAGGGAATCTTAAAGCAATCTGCTTTTAGTGGGTACTTTCACTAGGGGTATATGCCAGGATGGTCAAGGCATGAATTGCATCAGGAAAGTGGCTGTTCAAGGCAGCATAGATAGCTCTATGACGGGCCACCTTAGTCATTCCCTCGAATTCTGGAGCTACGATGGTCAGTTTAAAGTGACCTCCGCCAGAAGCGGCACCGGCATGGCCCGCGTGAAGATGGCTTTCATCCTCAATGTATAAATGGTTTACCTGAAATGCCAACCTGAGATCAGATTCAAATCGGGTAATACGCTCTTGGTTGATATTCATTCTGCAGGTTGCTCCATGTGACGAGTAAGCCAAACCCCCTGAAGAATCACAAATACAACTAGTAATCCCGTGCTTCCAAATAGCTTAAAGTTGACCCACGTTTCTTCGGAGAACTCAAAGGCAATATAGAGATTGAGCGCACCCATAAAAAAGAAAAATATTGCCCAGGCCATATTCACTTGATGCCAGACTGATTTTGATCTGGGCTCTTTGAGGGTAATTTGTTTTCCCATCAATACTTGAATCCAGTTTTTCTGAAAAAATTGGGCGCTAATAAAGAGGGCGGCTGCAAATAGCCAGTAGAGCGCAGTTGGTTTAAGTTGAATAAAAGTTTTGTCGTGCAGGAAGATGGTTAGGCTTCCAAATACCAGAATCATGACAAGGCTAACCCACTGCATGGCGTCAATCTTGCGATGACGGTAATACACCCACAGTATCTGACCAATAGTAGCAATCATGGCTACGATAGTTGCAGTGTAGATATCACCAAATTTAAAGGCGATAAAAAAGAGGATGATCGGGAATAGGTCGAATAGAAATTTCATAGGCTTGATTATCCAGCTATTTGTAAACTATTCCGCTTTACTGGGATCGGCATTCTCAGAGGGTTCAAATGCTAAGGATGCTGAATTAATACAGTAGCGCAGCCCAGTAGGTTGTGGGCCATCCTCAAATACGTGACCCAAATGGGCATCACATGCTGTGCAGCGTACCTCAGTACGAATCATTCCATGACTCGCATCCCGAATTTCAGTAATAACCTCTTTTTTCTCTGGTGCGTTATAGCTGGGCCAACCACAACCGGCATCAAACTTAGTGGAGGATTGAAATAGAGGTGTCTCGCAGCAAATGCAGCGGTATTGACCGGCAGTCCAATGGTCCCAAAATTCTCCAGAAAACGGTCTTTCTGTTGCAGCTTGACGGGTCACTCGATATTGAATGTCGCTTAGTGAATTTTTATATTCTTGATCTGTTTTCTTGTTCATGACTGTAGGGTGTTGGGTTACGAGGAACAGCTGACTTCTATACGTTGCATGTCGACGGGCGGTGGTTTTGCGTAAGCCTCGAATGTCTCCTGCTCATCAAAGGGTTTGCTGAGTATGAGCTGCAATCGTTCGATTTCAGAAAAATCATCTTGCTGTGCCTTTTCAATTGCGGTTTGAGCGAGGTGATTCCTGAGAACATATTTAGGATTGACTTGGTCCATGATTGTTTTTCTGGCTTCGTCACTCAATACTTCAGATTGAAGTCTATGGATGTAATCGCTAAACCATTGATCAATACTGTCACGATCGATGAATTCATCTCTTTGGGCAATATCCGTTGGCTTAGAATCTTTTTGGATATTGCTGAGCTGACGGAAGAAAGTGGTGAAGTCTACTTTTGAGTCATTCATCGCCTGCAAGAGACGCTCAATGAGTTCAACATCACTATCTTGCTCTAACTGAAAGCCTAATTTGGAGCGGAATATTTTTTGCCATTCTTTTGCATAAGTCACAGGGAACTCTTCCAGCGCCGAACGTAAAAGAACTTGGGATTCTTCCGCTGAATAGTCTAGCTCTAGCAAAGAAAGCATCGCACTTGCGAGGCATGCCATATTCCAATGCATGATTTGTGGCTGGCGATGATAGGCATATCGGCCGCCATGATCGCTATGGTTGCAAATATGGTCTATTTCAAAATGATCTAGAAATCCAAATGGGCCATAGTCAATCGTGAGTCCAAGAGCGCTGATATTGTCACTATTTAGGACACCATGACAAAATCCTACCGATTGCCACTGCGCAACCAATTTCGCGTTGCGAGCGCTAATCTCTTTGAATAAGCTTAAGTAGGGATCTTTTGCATTTCGGCACTCTGGATAGAATTCGCCCACGAGCAAATCTGCTAGCTCCTTGAGACGGACAACATTCTGAAGTGAGGCAAAGTGTTCAAAGTGGCCGACGCGAATAAAGCTTGGGGCTATGCGTGAACAGACGGCGGCGGTTTCAACCGTTTCTCTGATAACACGCTGCTTTGATCCAACCACTGAAAGAGCTCTGCTAGTCGGTATACCTAAGGCATGCATTGCTTCGCTACAAAGGAACTCACGTATCGAGGATCTTAAGACGGCCCTGCCATCACCCATACGGGAGTAGTGGGTCTTGCCAGCACCCTTGAGTTGGAGCTCAAGTCGATTCATATCGCCCAGCAGGATTGCGCGACCATCGCCCAATTGTCCTGCCCAGGAGCCAAATTGATGGCCGCTATAAGCCGTTGAAATTGGGCTAGAAAAGCTGAGCTCACCCGCATTCAATTGATTACCCGCTAAAAGTTCAAGCCAATCAGGATCTTTGGGAAAGCCAAGGGCTCCGACTTCAAGATTTATTAGTTTGGCAGAAGAGACTGAAAATGCAACCCAATAGGGGTTGGATATAGGGGTGGGTGGGGTTGGCTGGCATACATCATCGCCGCGGAGTGTAAAAGGCATATTTTGTATTCTATGGGCAATTCACAAGCGTCGCAGAAGCCTCTAAAATGACCCTATGACAAATAAAGTACAACTCAACGTAGAAACGCAACTTGCCAACCTAGGTGAAGAGCTTAATGTTCCTTTTTTAAAGCTTCTAGGGGTGCGTCTAATCACTGCCGAGATGGGTAAAGGGGAAATACTTCTAGCCCTCAAGCCCGAGCATACCAATACTTGGGATGTAGCCCATGGCGGTGTTTTGCTTACCCTGATGGATGTGGCTATGGCTGTTGCTGCTCGCTCAAGCGATCCTGGTGATCGTAGTGTTGTAACCGTGGAGATGAAAAATAACTTTATGCAGGCTGCTAACGGCATCTTGCGGGTAAAAGCAGATACCGTGCGTCGCACTGCCACGATGGCTTTTTGTGAAGCCAAGCTCTATAACGATCAAGGCGAGATCTGCTGTATGTCAACCGGAACGTTTCAGTTTATTAAGCGACTGGCAAGCAAAAATGCGAATGGTGAACGAGTTATTAATGAGGACTCCCGTCAGCAGAAATAACTCACGCTGATTGGTCGCTTACACCGAAAGGTTAGATCCCGGTGCAGCAGTGAGCTCACCGGTGACGACATCGTGACCTATAGTGCCATTGGCATCAAATCGTCTTTCCACCATCTCAAACTGACCATCCTTACGAACACGCAAGATCGTACTAGAACGCGTTCCGTAGCTTGGAGTCTTAATAAATGCAGCAGATAAAGCTTTCTCCCAATCCGA
>JBEGUE010000099.1:0-4828 GCA_041179045.1 Pseudomonadota bacterium | reverse complement strand
CGCCACACCAGGATTTGGTTTCAGAACGCTTAGCCACTCTTTATGAATTGCTCAACGGTAGCTGTGACATTGTTCTGGTTCCAATCACTACGGCACTCCAAAGACTGGGGCCACCAAACTTTTTATCCGGTCACACCTTCTTTTTTAGACAGGGTGACAAGCTTAATGAAGCTGCACTGAAACTGCAGCTGCAGCAGGCGGGTTACGATCCCGTAAGCTCGGTGATGCGCCCCGGTGAATACAGTATCCGTGGTGGCTTGATAGATTTATTTCCAATGGGCTCAAGCCTGCCTTATCGCCTTGATCTCTTTGGTGATGAAATTGAACAAATCCGAGCTTTTGATCCAGACACTCAACGCAGTCTCTATCCAGTAAAAGAAGTTCGCCTATTACCGGGTCACGAATTTCCATTTGATGATGCTTCACGAACAGCATTTCGCGGGCGCTGGCGCGAAGTATTTGAAGGTGATCCAACGCGGTGCTCAATTTATAAAGATGCCAACCTCGGAATTCCTAGTGCAGGTATTGAATCTTATCTACCCCTGTTTTTCGAAGAATCATCGACAGTCTTTGATTACTTTCCCCGCTCAGGTGACCCCGTTTGGGCGGTGACCATCGGCGATGTTGAAGAATCTATTAAGGGTTTTTGGAAAGATACGCTCTCTCGATATGAATTTTTAAAGCATGATCTTGATCGCCCCGTTCTCCCGCCATCTGAATTATTTCTAGATGTAGATCAATTCTTTAGCGCAGCCAAGCCAAATGCGCGCTTGGCATTGAATAAAGAAGCAGATAAAGAAGCTATAGAGTCCCCGCAATTTTTGACTGTTCCCGACCTATCTGTCCATCGGCGGGACACCGACCCCATCAATCGACTGCGTACTTTAGTTTCTCAAGAAAAAGTACGTGTGCTCATTTGCAGTGACAGTAATGGTCGTAAAGAATCCATTCGTCAACTCTTTGAAGAGAGTAACTCCGTAGCAGGTCAACATGGCAAACCACTTTACCCTTTAAAGCCAGAAGGTTTTGAAGGTGTCTCCGATTTTATTAAGAGCAATGCTCTATTTGGCCTGGTAACAGCGCAACTGTTTAATGGCTTTACCTGGCCTGCTGAAAACTTAATCATCGTAACGGAGGCGGAGCTGTTTACAGCCACTGCCCGTCAAAGACGCAAAGGTAAAGAGAGTGCGGGCGCCGATCCGGATATGCTCTTTAAGGATTTATCCGAACTCAAAATTGGTGACCCAGTTGTGCACTCTGATCATGGGATTGGTCGCTATCAAGGTTTAGTACTTCTGAATTTAGCGCCACCGAAAGAAGAGCCTATTTTTGAAGAGTTTTTGCATCTGGTGTACGCCAAAGACGCTACCCTTTACGTACCAGTTCAACAACTACAAATGGTGACCCGTTATGCAGGCTCCGATCCCGATTCAGCACCATTGCATCAGCTAGGCTCAGGTCAGTGGGATAAAGCAAGACGTAAGGCTGCCCAGCAAATACGCGATACCGCAGCCGAACTTTTAAATCTGTATGCCGCTAGAGCCATACGCAAAGGCCACGCTTTTGAATTCTCAGCACATGATTACGCTGCGTTTGCAGAAAGCTTTGGCTTTGAAGAAACGCCTGATCAGGCAAACGCCATTGCAGCAGTCATTGGTGATATGACTAGCGGCACACCTATGGACCGACTCGTATGTGGTGATGTAGGCTTTGGTAAAACAGAAGTTGCATTACGCGCCAGTTTTGTTGCGGTCATGGGTGGTAAGCAAGTAGCCATCTTAGCTCCAACCACCCTACTCGCTGAACAACACGTCGCAACTTGGAAAGATCGCTTTGCCGATTGGCCTGTGCGTATTGTTGAGCTCTCGCGCTTTAAGACTACTAAAGAGATTAATGCTGCATTAGCGGCGATTGCCAAGGGTGAAGCTGACATCATTATCGGAACCCACAAGCTACTATCTAAAGAAACTCAGTTTGCTAATTTGGGTTTAGTGATTGTGGATGAGGAGCATCGCTTTGGTGTGCGTCAAAAGGATGCGCTCAAAGCATTGCGTGCTGAAGTGGATATTCTGACATTAACTGCCACTCCTATTCCACGAACGCTAGGCATGGCGATGGAAGGTTTGCGAGAGTTTTCAGTTATTGCAACCGCGCCACAGAAACGCTTAGCCATTAAAACCTTTGTGCGACGAGAAGGTGATGGCGTTATTCGTGAAGCGGTCCTTCGAGAAATCAAGCGTGGCGGACAGGTTTACTTTCTTCATAACGAAGTCGAAACAATTCAAAATCGTAAACATGCATTACAAGAACTCATACCAGAGGCTCGCATCAGCGTAGCGCACGGTCAAATGCACGAACGTGAGCTGGAATCGGTTATGCGTGATTTTGTGACTCAACGTAGCAATATTTTGTTGTGTACCACCATTATTGAAACTGGTATTGACGTTCCAACAGCCAACACCATCATCATGCACCGTGCTGATAAGTTTGGCTTGGCGCAATTACATCAATTACGTGGACGTGTTGGACGATCGCATCATCAGGCCTATGCTTATTTACTGGTGCCTGATCCTGAGGCCCTCAGCAAGCAAGCGCAATTACGTTTAAATGCCATTCAAGCGATGGAAGAACTGGGCTCTGGCTTTTATTTGGCGATGCACGATTTAGAAATTCGTGGTGCTGGTGAAGTACTGGGGGATAAGCAGTCTGGTGAGATACATGAGATTGGATTTCAGCTCTATACCGAGATGCTCAATCGTGCCGTGAAATCTCTGCGCAGTGGTAAGGAACCGGATCTCTTGTCACCACTTCAAGCGACAACCGATGTCAATTTAGGTGTACCAGCTCTTTTTCCCAATGACTATTGCCCAGATGTCCACGAGAGACTGTCGATGTACAAGCGATTTGCTGGTACGAACGACTTCTCTGAACTCATGGGATTACGCGAGGAACTAGTGGATCGCTATGGCGATTTACCTGATCAAGCCAAATCCCTCTATGAAACTCATCGCTTACGTCTGGAGATGGCTGGTTTTGGTATTAAAAAGATTGATGCCAGCCCACTATCCATTCAGATTCAATTTATCCCCAATCCGCCAATTGATCCGATGAAGATTATTCAACTGATTCAGTCATCAAAATATATACAACTGAATGGTCAAGACAAATTAAAAATTCTTCCCCAAAAAGAGAAGGATTTTGAGAAACTAGAGCAACGTCTGGAGCATATACGTAAAATTTTGAGAAGCTTGAATTCATCTGCTACGCTCAACACTGCTCAAGCCAATTAACTATTGATTGCTCACTAATGATGTCTAGCCACCTCACACTTGTTGCCCTTGCTAACACTGCGATACCTGCAGAATTAAATACTGCATTTATCGAGCATGCAAAAGTCTTAGGGATTGAAATTGCCAAGGAAGGCGCAGGCCCTGCACCCTCGAAATACTTCACTGCTCGCTGGACTTGTTCACAAGCCTTAATGCCTGAAGCAAGGGTTGTTATGCGTGATATTGCTGCTGCACACGATACCGATTTAGCATTTCTTGCGCCCGGATTTAAGTCGCATGAAGTGAAGGTGCTGGCCATGGATATGGATTCCACTCTCATCAATATTGAATGCATTGATGAGATTGCTGACTTTACTGGTAAGAAAGCGGCTGTCTCAGAAATTACCGAGGCCACCATGCGTGGTGAAATTAAAGACTTTAAAGAGAGCTTGCGCAGGCGCGTAGCTCTCTTAGCCGGGGTTTCTGCTGATGTACTCGATGCAGTCTACAAAGAACGTTTACGCCCTAATCCTGGGGCCGCTCAATTGCTGGCCGGAGCAAATGCTCGGGGTCTTTATACGCTTCTAGTTTCTGGTGGCTTCACCTTTTTTACTGAAAAGCTTCAGCAAGAGTTAGGATTCAAACAAACCCAAGCCAATACCTTAGAAATCATCGACGGCAAACTAACGGGTAAAGTTATTGGCGATATCGTGGATGGTGCCGCTAAGAATGCCTACTTGCAACAGGCCTGCACTCTGATGAATTGCCATAAAGAAAATTCCATCACTATGGGAGACGGATCCAACGATCTGCCAATGATGCATGGCTCTGGAATTAGTATTGCCTATAGAGCAAAGCCGATTGTTAAAGAAAAAGCCGACGCGGCTTTTGACCGAGTCGGCTTGGATGCTGCCTTACTGCTGATCGCTTAGAGGCGCTCAAAAATAGTTGCAATACCTTGTCCGCCACCAATACACATGGTGACTAAAGCATATTTACCTTGAACGCGATGTAATTCATGGATCGCTTTAGTAGCAATCGCGGCACCAGAGCAACCGATTGGATGACCCAATGCAATCGCTCCACCATTCACGTTCGTCTTGGCTGGATCTAAGCCTAAACCTTTAGTAACAGCCAATGCCTGGGCAGCAAACGCTTCGTTAGATTCAATCACATCGATTTGATCTAATTTCAGTCCAGCACGCTCAAGGGCGATCTTGGTTGCCGGGATTGGGCCTTCACCCATGATGTGGTTAGGAACGCCTGCAATCGCATAAGAAACTAAACGAGCGATTGGCTTATGACCAGCCTTCTTCGCCGCTTCCGCTTCAGCAAGCACAAAGAATGCTGCGCCATCATTGATGCCTGAAGCATTACCTGCAGTAACGCTACCACCCTCTTTTTTGAAGACTGCCTTCATCTTCCCTAAAGTTTCCATGGTGGTTTCTGGTTTGCAATGCTCGTCCGTATCAAACACCACATCACCCTTGCGAGTTTTGATGGTGATTGGAACGATTTGGGATTTAAAGCGCCCTTCTTTTATGGCATGCGCAGCGCGG
>JBEGUE010000098.1:0-24129 GCA_041179045.1 Pseudomonadota bacterium | reverse complement strand
CCTCTTTTGGCAAGATTTCTGCGAGCAATGCAAAGTTACCTGTCACCATCCGGCGCTGAATATGGTGGGCGTAACCATACTCGAGCGTTTGGCCTATGGCCTGCTGCATACAATTCATCTTGGTGTTGCCAGTCCAATACCAAGAGGGCAATGCATTCTGATGGTCATAAAAATTCTCGATGGCCATTTGAGGCATATCAAGGTAATACATGCCTCGTACAAATTCTCTCCAACCCAGAATTTGGCGAATAAATCCCTCTACCGTAGCAAGATCTAAATCATCTTTCTTCCATGCCTTAAGGACAGCTGCAATCACCTCTCTGGGATTGAGCAACTTTAAGTTCATTGAGCTGGAGAGTAAGGAGTGCCAACCAAAAGGTGTATCCGTCCACATCGCATCTTCATGAACACCAAAGGTTGCTAAGCGATGCTCTACAAACCCTTTAAGTGCCTGCAAAGCTTGTGCACGCGTGACTGGCCACTGAAAGTGCTCCAGGGATCCGGGATGTTTTGGAAATTTTTTCTCAACCAGTGCAATGACTTCTTGAGTAATGTCATCAGGCTCAAACAGCTCCGGCGGCGGAATTAAGCCTGGGCCTTTTTTCGGAAACGGCTTGCGATTATCTCGATCGAAATTCCACTGCCCACCTTCAGGATTGCCCTCTTTATCAACCAAGATATTGTGAGTCTTACGCATCAGTCGATAGAAATACTCCAAACGCAATTCTTTCTTGCCTGCAACCCAATTCTCAAACTCATGGCGTGAGCAATAGAAATGGGGATCCTCTTGCATTTCCAAATCGATGCTTAATTCAGCTGTCAAATTCTCTATTTCGCACTTGAGTCGATACTCCCCCGGCTCAAGACATACCAAGTGTGTAAATTGTTTCTTGGGAATCAGATCTCGTAGCGTATCGCCAATTGACTGCGCAGACTGCTTGATATAGATCAGCGGCACACCCTGCTCTTCCAGTTGCTCAGCAAAATGCCGCATCGCCGATAAGAACAAAACGATTTTGGCCTTATGCGACCAAACATACTGAGCCTCATCGATAGACTCAATCATGACGACTTGCTCAGTCTTGGGATTTAGGTTTTTTAATATCGGGCTATCGATATCTAGCTGATCACCCAGAATGAGAACAAGCTTTTTCAATTCAAATCTTTCAAAGAGATGCTAAATACTGGATGACAAGTGCGTAATATCAGAGGACTACTTAGCGCTTGTAAAAACTGAGAGTCACTTCACCCAGATTGATGCCAAATTTGCTCATTTGCGCCTTATTAATCATCACCTTAGGCGTGACTAAGTACATCCAGTCGTTAAATTGCACATGGTAGATAGAATTATCTACGGGCAGCGCCAAGGTGTAGGACCAGTTCAATGCATTGCCAGCGGATTCTCCCAAAGCCTCGCCAATCACATCATCTGCAGTACCGATATATTTGCCTGGAGCCGTTTCAACCAAAGTCCAAATACGCTTTTGCTTCGTACCATCGGAATACTCAAAGCTCTCATCCAAAATGCCTGTCTTTTTACCATTCACAACCGACCACTTGGCAACCAATAAAACGGTGAAGCGTTTTTTAACCTCACCACTACGATCGGTAAAGATGCCATACGCATCAATCGTGCCATTGAAGTATTCACTGAGATCAAGCTTGGGTGTTTCTTGTGCATATTGATTGACTGAGGGTGAGGAGCAAGCTAAAAGGCCAAATGCAATTAAACAAATAGCTAAATACTTTTTAAGGAAAAAGATCTTAGACATTAACAGGCTCCAGTAATTAGTGGGGGTGGGCAACCGTTGCCCAGTAATTCAGATCTCAGCTTGGGTACGCTCGTTTTAGAATCAAGCCAAATCCCGAAGAATGCCTTTGAAAAATCTGCCCCCGGAAATTGAGCAATTTTCTTGCCATCATAAAAAAAAGTAGTGCCTTGTTTTGGTGAGTAGACTCCAGTGAGCGTTTGTCCAGGCTCTATGTTGGGCAAAACTGCAGCGAGCTCTTTTCCCCAAATGGCGGACTGCGTTTCAGATACACCAATGCTCTTCATTTCATCAGCAGTACGACTTGCAATGGCCGCTCCAGAAAATGATTTTTGATATTTAATGTCCAAGGCAAATTCCGCAGAATCCTTACCCGCAGGGCGATACAAAGTCGCGTCATAAACATGAAAACCCCAAAAGTTCAGGCGGCCAGTACCCTGAGCTTGGACTTGATTAATTGCGCCCTCAATGTGCGCCAAGCTCTTAGCCGATACGGGAGAACTCAGTAGGGTTAAAGAGAGCCATAGGACGGCACTCACTTGTGAAATTATTTTCATGATCGTCCCTTTATTTATGTTTACGAGTTGCATTCACCAACCATAAAGCAGATGGTCCAAATAGACCTGAAATGGCATGTCGGTTCTTGGCAAAAAAACGATAGGCTTTAGTCAGTAAAGGGCGTAGGCTTGGTCGAGAAAACAACCATGCTAACTTCGGTAAATTTGCTCTCGCATAGGCAGCCGAGAATACATCCACACCATTGATCAGCTCACCATCATCATACTGAGCGTACATTGAATCTAAGGCCTGTTGGCAAGATATGCCAAGCTCATCAGCACTATAACGATTTGAATTCACATCTACAAAGCTCAGTAGACCTGCTTGATTACGACCAGACAAAAACAGAATCTCTGCCTGACACAGAGGGCAAAGGCCATCGTAGAACATAGTCAGTTTCTTCATGGCCGCTACTTTTGCTTATATTGCATCGAGCAATAGGCGCGAGTTACCAACTTACTTCTTAAGGCGACATGCTTAGTTGCCCTACCGGTTACTCGCTGACGCCATAGATTAAATGAGCCTCTCTTGAGCTCTTTGCGCATCAGCGCAATCACTTGTGGCTCAGATAGTCCAAAATTTTGCTCAATCGCATCAAATGGCGTACGGTCTTCCCATGCCATCTCGATCACCCGTGAGAGATCGGCGGCGGAGAGTGCTTGAGTTAACTTAGTGCCCATCAAGCAAGTTTAAGACTTATTCAATAAACTAGCTGGGAGCGCTTTGACCCGACACTTGAGTCCCTTTATTTATGCCCCTAGTCCCACAACCCTTTCGTGCTTTGATTATTGGATCCTCTGGAAGCATTGGAACGGCGTTTATGGAGTTATTAGAGGCCTCCCCTGATTGCGAGCTTGTTTGCGGCCTAAATCGTAACTCGGCGCAACCAATCAATTACCAAGATCTCACCACGATTGAATCTGCTGCAGCTAGTCTTATTCAGGAAGGCCCTTTTCAGCTCATTATCAATACGATTGGCGTACTACATTCTGAGCACTGGATGCCTGAAAAGAAATTGGATGATCTCAATGCTGAACAGTTACAGATATTGATGCAGACCAATGCCATTGGCCCTGGACTAACGATCAAGCATTTCTCCAAATTACTCGACCCAGCGGGATCCGTTATGGCAACCCTCTCTGCCAAGGTAGGCAGCATTGAGGATAATCGTTTGGGAGGCTGGTTTAGCTACCGCGCCTCTAAAGCGGCCCTGAATATGCTGATTAAAACAGCTTCAATTGAATTTGCCAGAACCAAACCCAATACGGCCTTAGTTGCCCTGCATCCGGGAACAGTAAGCTCCCGTTTATCTAAGCCCTTTAAGGGCGAACAAATCGGTAGACCTGCTTTAGATGCTGCAAGCGATATGCTTGCGGTATTACTCTAACTTCAAAAAACTGATTCAGGCAGTTTTCTGAGTTACTCCGGAGAAAAGTTGCCTTGGTAACTGAATCATGACTATGAAATTCGTATCCCTATTTTTCTTTTTAATAGCCAACTTCATTGGAACTCATACTGGCGCTCTCGCCCAAACTGAGTTGGCCAGCGCAATGCAAGATGGTCAACACGTCTTACTCATGCGACATGCTGATGCACCTGGGTATGGAGATCCAAGAGGCTATCAATTAACGCAGTGCTCTACCCAACGTAATCTGGGTGAGGCGGGTAAGCGTCAGGCTCAGTTGACCGGTGAATGGCTAGCCAAGCAGGGGATTAGCAAAGCGCAGGTCTACAGCAGTCCTTGGTGTCGTTGCTTTGATACGGCAACCCTTCTTAATAAGGGTGCTGTTACCAAGGAAGCAGCGCTGGGTTCTTTTTTCGACGATATGAGTCAGGCCAAAAAACAAACTGATGATTTAGCTAAGCTGATTCACGATGAGCGCATCAAATATCCAAAAGCACCAATCATCATGGTGACCCACCATGTCAATATCCAATCCTTTACCGGCAAGGTTATTAATTCAGGGGATATGGTTTTGGTAAAAGTAAATTCATCTGGTCAAGCTTTGTCTCATAAGCTCTACCCTAGCCCATAGCTATTGCGGTAATCCATCAATCGTCCACACATCACCACTTTAAGAGCATTCATGTCTACTGAACTACCCCTCAATGTTTTAGGTCAACCCTTGGTTGCGTGCTCGTTTGATCCACTCACTGGTTTTTTTAGGGACGGTTGCTGCAAGACCAATGAACAAGATCTTGGTAGTCACTTAGTCTGCGCGATTGTGAGCAATGACTTTCTACAATTTAGCCTCAAGCGTGGCAATGATCTCATTACCCCCCGTCCTGAATATCAGTTCCCAGGACTGATTGCTGGCGATCAGTGGTGTCTTTGTTTGAACCGCTGGATTGAAGCCTTAGAAGCCAACTGTGCACCAAGGATTAAGCTAGAGAGCACACACATCAAAGCTTTGGAGAAAGTCTCGCTAGAAGTATTAGAGCAATATGCAGCGGTAGAGCAGTTATAAAACCCTATTGGGGTGAGAGCCAAAGTTTGCGGTAGATTTCTTTTGGATCGTGGTCTTGAGTTTGCTTGGCCACATTAAAAGGTCTACCACCCCTAGGATCCGTTCCCCGTCCAGCAATGTAAAGCCAATTTCCTTGATTGCTGTAGACGTCATAATCAATTAGTTGAGACTCAAACCACGCTGCACCTGCACGCCAATCACCTTTCATATCGTATATCCAATAACTAGCCACAATCTGACGCATACGGTTCGACAGATAACCACTTTGCCGCAACTCCCGCATACCTGCATCAACTAAAGCTGTACCCGTGGTACCGGTGCGCCATTGTTCAAAGCTGGGCGCATAAGATGGTTTTACGGGCACACCAGTCAAGCCACTGGCGCGATACAACTTCTGACCATACTTGAAATGAATAAAACGGAAGTAGTCGCGCCAAAGTAATTCAAACCAAAGCCAATAGGTCCCATCATTGGCGCCATAGTGATTTTCATACTCATTGATTTGCGCTGCGATATCCCGTGCTGAAATGCAACCTAAGGCTAACCATGCTGAAAACTTGCTGGAATAATCTCTACCAATGAGTTGATTGCGGGTCTCCTTATAACTATCCGGAAGGCGTCGCTCTAGATATTGACTGAGGTGTGCTTGGGCAGCAGTAGCACCCCCTAAAAAGAAAGGATGAGGCTCAGATTGAGGACTACAAGACGATATTGAGCTCTGAGGAAAGGCTGCCGGCAACATCGGAATTTGCTGAGGCGCATTGATAGGCTGAGCAAACTTGAGTTGTGCCCGCTCTACATCACGACGAAATGCCGTAAATACATCGGGCATTTTTTCTAAGGCAAAAGGAAGATGTTGTGGATCCAACATACTCGATTGCCAAAACTCTTCAACATCAACACCCTGCTCTTGCATTATTCGGACTTGTTCAATTTCTTCAGGGGCTTCGATTTGCTCGCAATAGATTGCTACTGCAGCAGTATCTTTGACTAGCTGCGGCAATACTTCTGCTGACTTGCCGGATAGCTCCAATAGATCTGACCCTTGAGCTTGAAGCTGATTCCTTAAATCATCTAAAGATGCCCTTAAAAAATTCTGTCGATGCGGCCCTTGTCGCTCAAAGCCATAAACCCTCTCTTGCTCTTTTGAATCATGTACATAAACCGGCAAGAGCTGATCAGCTTTTAAACATGCTTGAGTAAAGGCGGGATTATCTGCCAAACGCAAATCATTTCGAAACCAATAGATGATGACTGTCACTTATTCTTTCCATTAGTGCTGGCTACGATATTTGTGGTTGTTTTTTTAGAGCGGCAAGCATCAGAGCAGTACTTCACCTCATCCCAGTTTTTAGCCCAAGACTTACGCCAAGTCATTTCTTTGCCGCAGACCATGCAAGTCTTACTAGGAAGAAATGATTTGTTCCCTTTAAAACCCAATTTTTCAGCTCGAGTCATACTTACCTATTTAAAAACGAATAGACTATTCAACACATTCCAGAACCAAGAAAAAAGACCAGATCGCATTGAAAGCCTTTTATACCGACCACTATGTTTTACCACTTCCGCCGGGACACCGCTTTCCGATGGAAAAGTACAGCCAGCTTCGTGATTTAGTGAGTAAGCTAGTAGGTCTAGAGCTGGTAGAGGCCCCTGCCGTCTCTGATACTCAGATTTTGTATGCGCATGATCCCAGCTATCTCATCAAAATCCTCTCAGGTAATTTAAGCCCTAAGGAGCAGCAAGACATTGGCTTCCCTTGGAGCGAGCTGATGGTGGAGCGCTCTCGTCGCTCTGCTGGTGCCACCCTTGCCGCTGCGAAGGTGGCACTCAATGAGGGCTTAGCAGCTAATCTCGCTGGCGGTACGCATCACGCTTACCGCAATAAAGGGAGCGGTTTTTGCGTCTTTAATGACTCTGCCATTGCAGCTCGAGCACTCCAGAAAGAAATCAGTCCACACCTGAAAGTCGCCATCATCGATTTAGATGTTCATCAAGGCAATGGCACCGCTGCTATCTTAGAAAATGATGCTTCTATATTTACCTTATCGATACATGGGGAGAATAACTTTCCATTTACTAAAGAGCGTAGCGATCTTGATGTTGGCTTACCAGACAAAACGGGAGATGCAGCCTATCTAGCAGCACTTCATCAAAGCCTAGAAATAGTGGATACACGCTTTAAGCCCGACTGCATTATTTACTTAGCGGGAGCCGATCCCCATGAAGGGGATCGCTTAGGCAAGCTCAGCCTAACTCAAGCAGGAATGCGACAGCGAGATGAAACTGTTTTTCAGTATGGCTTAGACCGCCAAATTCCCATTGCATTTAGCATGGCGGGCGGATATGGCAGAGAAATTCAGTCAACCGTGGACATTCATTTTCAGACCATCCAAACTGCACTTCAATTTCAACAGCAATACGGTTGACTCACCCTACAATACGCTTGCCCTGATTTGCATTCGAACCACCCTACTTTTATTAGCACCAATTAGCACTTCTCAGTACTGATTCGATTTATAAGTAGTCCAATACTTCTGCATCTCAATGAACAGAAATGAAGCAGACCAAGTAATCAAGATGAAGCCGGTCAGCGCTTCCACTCCAGTCAAATAGCGAAGGTAGCCCTGCGCCACAATCTCGCCGTAACCTAAAGTTGTGAAGGTAACAAATGACAGGTAGGCGCAATCTAACAAAATGCCATGGCCCGAAAGCTCACCAACGAGACCACCCATGACGGGGAGCTGGAGGGTAAAAAAGTAGCCTAAGGCAAATAGCCAGATCTCTACTACATGCGCCATGAAAATGGCACCAACCCCAACCAACACACGAAAACGCGGTGCAATGTGGGCTATTTTGGGCAGCAGCTTATCAAGCTGAAAAAGAGCTTCATAGTGCAATAGGATCGCAATAAGTGCTAGAGATCCATTGATGATGAAGGCAGTGATGAGCAACATCGTTAAATTATCCCCCATTTTCAGGGGGATAAATAATCAGCCAGTAATAACGGTATCACCTTTTAAGGCATCTACTTTAGCAAAGTACTTTTTAGCATATGCCAATAGTTGACCATCACTCGGATGATCAACAGTCTCAATGCCAACTACTTTGTCGGCAATGTTGTGGTCATGCTTAGTAGCATGCTTCATCAAATCCAATTTTGCAGAGCCTGGCCCCACAATCAAAATCTCTTTAGATTCCATGACCGCTTGAATGACTTCATGCAAGTAATGCTGATCTGGTTCAGCACGCGCACCACTAACAGAGCCACTTTTGTGATGAACGTTTTTATGAGTTGATCTAGTCTTGATAACCTCACTCTCACTGGCAGTTGGGTTGAAGTAAATAACGTGCGCCTCTTGATGGTCAATCCAAATTACTGAGTGATTAAATGACATATATCTTCTTTCTAATGAATACAGCAGTGTACAAAATTAATAAAAACGATTAATCTAAGATGAGATCGTGGCTAAATAGGTACACAGCTCCATCTACAGCATGTCCATTCAAAATCTTTTGCTCTGCTATCGAGAGTAACTTTAATTGGTGAGTTTTAAACAATTGCAAAGCATTTTTTTCAATACCCTCAGGATCTAAGTCTTGCAGAGCTTCATAACTAAAGCTGCATTTAAAGGGTTTGCTATCGAGCATTGCTGGATAAGAAACATCGCCATTGCTTAAAACGGATGCTGGACCAACAAATTTAAGCTTCATGGGAACTCACTTTATTCAGAATAAGAAAACAATACTCATATTCTGAACCTAATTGATGGAGTCTAGTTGATACAAATCAAACTTTTTACCCCTATTAATAAGAATAGACCATAGGAGCCGATGGGCTGTCTTTTCAGAAACCGTAGGAATAGGTTATTAACATTAAACAGATTCAGCGCCTTGGAAGTGAACGCCAATTCCAGCTACTAGACATCCATGTACCAATTGCTTCGCAGCAATCAGCCCAACAAATGCCCAGTCTTAACAAATATAGTGCACCCCTCTTTACTGAAAGGCTGATGAAAACTCAGATGAGGACTTCTAATCCATGAGCCAGCGGGATAGCGCCCATGTTCATCTTCAAACACGCCATCCACTACAAAAATTTCTTCACCGCCATAGTGCTTATGTGGACTGAAATAGGTTTGGGGAGCCCATCGAACCAAAGTGGAGCCATTGCCTTGTCGCATGAGCGGCATTACATTCAGGCCTGGCACCATACCTTGATACCAGGGGGCTGATTTTGTATCAATGAGCTCTCGCTCAACATGCTCAACGCCAAGATGTCGTAGTTTCACAAAAAGAGTGCACCCCGTTTTACTATGAGGTGCATGAGAAGATCCAGGGGGATTCATGATGTAGGTTCCAACTGGATAGTCTCCAGCTTCATCACTTAATACTCCATCAAGCACTAATATCTCTTCACCAAATTCATGGGTGTGAGTTGGAAATTGAGAATTGGGCAAATAACGAACGATCGAGGTTGCTTTTGCAATTTCATCGCCAACACGATCCAGCATACGTCTCTCAATACCCGCTTCAGGGCTAGGAACCCAAGGTAGATCATGATGATTAATCACGACTCTCTTGCTGTAGTCAGAGTTGATATTCATTGATAAGATTCAAACATGTAAAAAGATATTAAGCATAGCAAGCAATTCAAACAGATGCTCAGTAAACTCAACCGAGCCTGTCCATCGTTTTTCTTGCAACATCCTTTACCCAAGCTTGCTTGTTCCAATGTTCTTGGGCAAAAGCGTCAATTTCCGCCTTGTACTTCAAGGTAAGGCCAATCACATCCAAACCTTCCAAGAACATACGGCGATGTCTTGCTGACATGGTAAATATGAACTCATGATGCAAAGTACGAACCGTGAGGTTCTCAATATCAATATCTAGGCTTATTGGTGCACCCTTATCATCGGCCTCCTTCATTAAGGCTTGCACTTGATCTTCAGGCAAAACAACCAACAATAAGCCGTTACCCATTGCATTGGAGTAGAAAATCTCTGCAAAGCTTGAAGCAATGACCGCCTTAAATCCAAACTGCTGCATTCCCCAGACAGCGTGTTCACGACTAGAGCCGCATCCATAGTTTGGGCCTGCAATCAACACATCAGTTCCTGCATAAGCAGCTTGATTCAAAAAGAAGCCTTGCTTTGGTTCTCCATGCTCATCAAAGCGCAGATCGTAAAATAAGCCCTGCGCTAAGCCAGACTTATCGATACCGCGCAAGAACTGCTTTGGCATGACTTGGTCGGTATCAAAATTGGCAATACGCAACGCGGCAGCATGCCCATGAATTTTGGAGAGCTTATGCATTGATAGCTCCTTGTAGCTTACGTACATCTGTAATCTTGCCCATCACTGCAGCAGCGGCAGCCATAGCAGGACTCATCAAATGGGTAATAGCACCTCTACCTTGACGGCCTTCAAAATTACGATTAGTTGTGGAGGCGCAGCGTATGCCAGAAGTTAAAACATCATCGTTCATAGCAAGACACATAGAACAGCCAGGCTTACGCCACTCAAAACCAGCAGCAATGAGCTTGTCAGCAATTCCCTCTTTTTCAGCCTGAGCTTGAACGGCGCCAGAGCCAGGCACAACCATTGCTCGAACACCAGCTGCTACTTTGCGATCACCGATTGCGGCAAGCACGTTTCTTAAATCTTCAATGCGGCCATTGGTGCAAGAGCCGATAAACACGTGGTCAATTGGTGTACCTTCTAATGTTTGACCATCAGATAACTTGGTATACCTCAATGCTTGTTCAAGACTCAGCTTATCAATCGGATCCTCAATAGAATCCTTTCTGGGAATAGAGGCGTGAATAGCAATGGCTTGGTCTGGGCTAGTGCCCCAAGTGACAAAGGGCGCCATATCACTTGCATCAAATTCATATTCTTTTTCAAACTGAGCATCTTTGTCTGAATATAAGCTTGCCCAATGCGCTAATGCACGGTCTTTCATCTCGCCCGCAATATCAGGGCATCTTGCTAATACGTAATCAATGGCCGTTTTATCCGGTGCAATTAAGGCCCCTCGAGCGCCTGCCTCCACTGCCATATTGCATAAAGTAAAGCGCGCCTCAGTACTCAAATCTATTAACGCAGATCCGCTGAACTCCACTACATAGCCAATTGCACCCTTAGCACCAATCTGACTAATGATGTTCAATATCACGTCCTTAGATGTGGTGCCTACTGGCAATGTGCCATTGATCTTGATGCGCATATTTTTAGCTAAGCGGTATACCAAAGTTTGGGTAGCCAACACATGCTCAACTTCGGATGTCCCAATACCAAAACCTAAGGCTCCTAGGGCTCCGTAGGTAGTAGTGTGGCTATCGCCACAAATGATCACCATACCCGGACGTACCATGCCATGCTCAGGGGATACGACATGCTCAATACCTTGCAATGGATGATTGGTATCAAACAAAGGTATGCCGTGCTTTACACAATTCTTCTTGAGGTTGAGGGCTTGCAATGAAGAGGCTGGGTCAGCAATCTTTCTAGGCATTTCATGATGGGTGGGGATGATGTGACTAACAACAGAGATGTTCTGCCCGGGCATAAGTACTTCACGGTCTTTTTCATCCAGACCTGAAAATGCTTGTGGACTGGTGTATTCATTCATCAAATGTAAATCACAGAAAAGAAGCACATTCTCCTCATCCAACTTCACTACCGTATGTGAGTCCACTAATTTTTGATACAGAGTTTTAGCACTCATCAATTGTCCTGATTCAAAAATGTTGTGACCTTTTCCAGCAAAATCTCTGGAGCCTCTTCTGGCAGATAATGCCCGCAAGGTAAGGTCTCACCAATGACGCTTTGACAAATCGCCTGCCACTCTTGGAGGGGCTTAAAGCATTTATCAACCACTCCGTCTGCGCCCCACAGCACCATCGTGGGCATCTCCAACTTCCTACCAGATGCAATATCTTCGCGATCATGAATCAAATCAATTCCGGCTGCAGCGCGATAATCCTCGCACATACCATGTGCCGCTCCAGGCAAGGCAATACAACGCATGTATTCAGCTAAAGCCCTGGGATCAAAGGGTTTTAGTCCGGCATGACGCCTTCCCATTAAATCCCGAATATAAGCCGCAGGATCAGCCTCAATGAGTCTCTCCGGTAGAGGCGAAGGCTGTATTAAAAAGAACCAGTGCCAGTAAGCTTTAGCAAACGCATCATTGGTTTTTTCATACATGGAGAGGGTTGGGGCAATATCGAGCATGATCAAGCTTCTGACTGAGGTGGCATGATCCATCGCCAAACGATGTGCGACTCGCGCACCGCGATCGTGCGCCAGCACGTCAAAACGATTAAATCCAAGCTGCTGCATTACTTCTACTTGATCTTGCGCCATTACTCTCTTTGAATAATTACTATGGTCACTTGCACCCTGTGGTTTTGAAGAGTCTCCATAACCCCGAAGATCTGTCATTACTAGCGTGTGCTTTTTCATAAGCTCGGGCGCAACCTTATGCCAAATAGCATGGGTTTGGGGATGCCCATGTAATAGCAATAGTGGTGAACCAGTCCCACCCACATGGCCGGCAATTTGAATCCCGTTCACCTCAAAAACACGCGCCTGAAATCCAGGAAATAATGCATCTGATGACATAAGTACCATTCGTATATTGATTTAACCTACAGCAATATTAAGCTGTTTTACGTGCGGATTTAAACTTAACACAATACAAAAAAATACCAACCCGAAGGTTGGCATTTTCATGTCCAGTCTAATCACCAGCTTTATAGTGCTTACCTCAAACACTACACTGACTTAAACAATCTTAATTGATAAATCTGGTAATTTATCTATCGAGCAACGGATCACATCGCCCTTAATTACCGGGCCGACATTCTCAGGAGTTCCCGAATAAATAATATCCCCAGGATATAGCTCATTGGCTTCAGATAATTTAGAAATTTGCTCAGCTACTGACCAGATCATTTGCGATAAGTTCGCTTTTTGTTTCACAATCCCATTTACTGAAAGCTGAATATTTCCGCTGGTGAAATGACCGATATTGCTAAGCTGAAAAATAGGACCAATTGGCGCCGAGCGGTCAAAAGACTTGCCAATTTCCCAGGGCTTCTTTTGATCACCCATAAAACGCTGCAGATCCCGGCGGGTCATATCTAAGCCGAGTGCATAACCGAATACATGGTCTAGGGCTTTTTCAACTGGGATATTTTTGCCGCCTTTATTTAATGCTGCGACCAATTCCACCTCATAGTGATAGTTCTTAGTCAAAGATGGGTAAGGATGATCCACGATTTTATTTGGGGCAACAAACTGAATGGCATCAGTTGGCTTTTGAAAGAAGAATGGCGGTTCACGCGTAGGATCAGAGCCCATTTCTCTCGCATGCGCAGCATAGTTTCTACCAATGCAATAAATCCTACGCACCGGGAATTCTTGGCTACTTCCAGCAATCGGAATATAGACTTGGTCAACATTAAAAGGGGTTTGCACGCCCTTATCATGCGCCTGGCCAACACCCGCAATACTCAAACCAGCTGCACCTACACTGATTTTTAGTACCTTACGACGGCTAATATTTTTCTCTTGAGTCATCTTCTTTCTCGTTCACTATATGTCTTGAATGCAATTTACCTCAGCTTAATACCAAGCCCATCGTGTTGTCTAGGAGGTAGCGTTGCAATTGCATACTTTACGGCACAAATCGAAAAACGACTTCGAAATTGCTTCCGAATTCTTTAATTCCAATGTTAGCCCACCCGGACCTGAATCTGGAGCCAAAGAAAACCACTGTGATTTCAAGAAGCTACAGTGCCTATTTATCGGTATGTAGTTTTTTGCGTAGTAAATTACTCATGCCGCAACCATTCAGGGCGCAAATGAAGAGACCGTTGCTTAAATTTCCTAAAGCGGGCTAAGCTAGAGACTGTTAAGCAATTCAACCCCTTAAATAAAGCCGAACTTAAAGTGATAACCATAGAACATAATTCAAAAACGTATGAATTTAAGACGCTTGATGAAGCTATGGAATGGGCCAAGCAGCTAAGTGAATTTGTGACGATTAAATTTAACGGTCTAGAAATTGCAGGTAAGTTTGGAGTAGACGGTATCACTAGCGGTAAATTCCCCAATGGCGAACCTTATACATGGAAGAAACGTAGAAGACATTAGAAAACTGATGATTTTCACCATGCGTCTAAGCAGATGCTTAATCCCTAATTTGCTAGGATGCTTTGTCGTAATTGTTTTATAAAGTACAACTCAAAAGACAAAACCCCCACCATTGCTGATGAGGGTTTGCTTTTCTGGTGAGCCCACCAGGACTTGAGCCTGGAGTCAACCAATTGTGAGTCCTGCTTTAATCAATCGTCATTTTAGAAGTTTGAATCACTTTACCCCAGCGATCCAACTCCTTGCGTGTGAAGTCGCCTAGCTCTGCAGGCGTCATCGTTTGAATAGTTGTTCCAGCGCCGTCCGCTCTAGTTCTGGCTTCTGGCGAGTTCAAAGCCGATCCCAGTGCTAGATTCAGTTTTTGGATGATCTCTGGATTAGTGCCTGCAGGCGCAAACATAGCAAACCACGAATCTAATTCATAATTTGGCAAGCCAGCCTCATCTGTTGTTGGCATCTGTGGCAAAGCGCCAAGGCGCTTCTTTCCAGTGACGGCTAAACCACGCAAGCTTCCCGCTTGAATTTGGCTGACAACGCCAGCTGGAGTTGTAATAAACATATCAACCTGCCCACCTATTAAATCTTGAACTGCAGGGCCCGATCCGCGATAAGGAATATGGGTAATGAATGTTCCTGTTTGTTGTTTAAAGAGTTCACCGGCAATGTGCTGAATGGATCCAGACCCTGAAGAGGCGTAATTCAATTTACCAGGATTCTTCTTTGCATACGCAATCAGTTCCTTCAAATTATTAATTGGTAACTTAGGGTTAATTGCAATCACCTGCGGAGCTACCGTCATCATCCCTACTGGAGCAAAATCACGAATCGGGTCCCAGCCTGCCTGCTTAAACAAATGGGGATTTCCAACATGGTATCCGCTATAACTCACAAGCAAGGTGTAGCCATCGGGCTTAGATCGTGCAACGAATTGATTTCCAATATTGCCAGACCCACCGGGTTTATTGTCAACCAATACCGGCACCCCCAGTGTCTTACTCATGGATTCGGCTACCAGCCTCGCAGAGAAATCGGTTGTTCCTCCAGGCGCTGTTGGCACAACCAGAGTAATAGGCTTATTAGGCCAGCTTTGGGCATGCACGCTAGCAGATGCGATAAAAATACAGATTAGGCTGGTTGCAATTAGTTTGAAATTTTTGAGCATGTTATCTAGTCCCTATTTGATTAACTCGGAAATCTCAATCAAGTTCTGATCGGGATCGCGTACGTAAACGGAATTGATTTTTTGAGTGGCGCCTGTCCGCATGACTGGTCCCTCAATAATAGGCCACTGCGCTTGATTCAGCTTAGCTATAACCTCATTCAGTGATCGGTCGGCAATAAAACATAAATCCAAGGATCCCGGCGTTGGAATATCTGCCTTGGGTTCAAACTCTTTGCCCTTAATGTGTAGATTGATTTTTTGATTGCCAAAACGAAAGGCTTTGCGTTCAACCGGCGGCGTTCCGCCGACAAAAGACTCGAGCTGCATACCGAGTACCCGGGTGTAGAAATCAATGCAGGCCGCTTCTTTTGCGGTTGTTAAAACCAGGTGGTCTAGGTGATCAATCATATTGCTCTCCCTATTGGCATGGTGGCTCTGGATGCAGATCATGAATGCGCCCGGCTTTAGCAACTTGACCAGGAACATCGTGCCCCACAATCTGGGGGAGTCCTTTTGCAATCGACAGCAGTGCATCCAATTGAATACCTGTGTCATATCCCATCGCATCCACCATGTGAATGGCGTCTTCGCTGCATACGTTACCACTAGCTCCAGGAGCATAAGGACAGCCCCCCAAACCCCCCAATGAGCCGTCAAATCGGGTAATTCCAGACTCTACCGAAGCTAGTATGTTCGCCAATCCCATGCCCCTCGTATTGTGAAAATGCATGGTGAGTTGCAAGTGTTTGAAATGCTTGTGGAGGGCGTCGATCATTTTCTTCACCTGCACAGGCTGGGCCATGCCCGTTGTGTCACAAATGGTCACACCACGAACGCCTAAGTGATCAAAACGACTTACATAATTCAAAACAACATCTTGGGGAACGTCCCCCTCCATCGGGCAACCAAATGCAGTTGATAAAGAAACGTTGATTGGGATTCGGCCGTTGATGAATTCAATAACCTCACCCAAAGCTGAGAAGCTCTCTTCACGACCCATCCGTAAATTACTGCGATTATGGGTTTCTGAAGTTGACATGACTAAATTCAGTTCGTCTGCTTTTGAATCTAAGGCGCGCTGTGCGCCACGTAAATTAGGCACCAAAACCGAATACTCCACTTTGGGATTGCGCTGAATTCGGCTCATCACCTCTTCAGCATCTTTCAGCATCGGAATTGCTTTAGGCGATGTAAATGAGGTGACCTCTACCTTTGCATAACCACATTGGCTTAAAGCGTCGATCAATTCAATTTTTTGATCGGTCGGAATAAAGTTTGGCTCAATTTGAAAGCCATCTCGCGTTGCAACTTCATTAAAGTAAATTCGATTCATATTCATCTCAGTGTGTAAATGCAATACCTTTGTCTTTTAATGCAGCAATCTGCTGACTACTAAGTCCAAGCTCCTGCAGGATTTGATCGGTTTGTTCTCCCACCTCAGGCGCCAATGATTTCATCGAGCCCGGAGTTCTTGATAACTTTGGAATAATGCCCGGAACATGTAGTGCACTTCCATCCTTCATATATATTGTTTCGATCATTCCGCGGGCATGGTAGTGCGGATCCTTCGCAATGTCTTCAATCGTAAATATCTTTCCGGCAGGAACACTGGCTTGATCTAATGCTTCAAGAGCCTGTTCGACTGAAATCTGGCTGGCCCAAACGCCAATTGCCCCATCTAGTTCACCAACCCGTTTCACTCGCCCATCATTGCTACCGAATTCTGGATCTTCAGCCAAATCTTCTCGTCCTATGAGTTTCATGAGGCGCTTAAAAATACTATCTCCATTGCCTGCAATCAAAACGTATTTTCCATCCTGACATTGGTATGCATTGGATGGCGCGATACCAGGTAATGCACTGCCAGCTGCTTGGCGGACTTCACCAAACGCGCTGTATTCTGGCAACAAACTCTCCATACAATTAAACACCGCCTCATACAGTGCAATATCGATGATTTGTCCTTTGCCGCTAGTGTGCCGCTCCTGTAATGCGAGCAGTATTCCAATGACGCCATGCAGTGCGGCGAGAGTATCTCCAATGCTGACGCCAACTCGTACTGGAGTTCTCCCAGGCTCAGCAGTTAAATGCCGTAAACCACCCATTGCCTCAGCTACTACGCCAAATCCAGGCTTATCACGGTAAGGGCCTGTTTGCCCATAACCACTAATGCGCAACACGATTAATTTGGGATTGATCTGCAGTAAATCCTGAGGATCTAGACCCCAAGATTCCAAGGTGCCTGGACGAAAATTCTCAATCAGAATATCCGCCTCCTTTACTAGGCTCCTGACAATCTCTTGTGCTTCAAAGAGTTTCAAGTCCAATGAGAGTGAGCGCTTATTACGCGATTGAACCTGCCACCAAACCGATGTACCGTCTTTTAGCAAACGCCATTTGCGAAGAGCATCTCCAACAATTGGTGCCTCGATCTTAATGACATCTGCACCAAAATCAGCTAATGTTTTTGCCGCAAAAGGGCCGGCAATAAGCTGGCCCATTTCGATTACTTTGAGATTTGCTAAAGGCTCCATGGTCATTCTTAAAATAATTTGGTTGTCTTACTTTATGTTGATTTAAGGCCACTGTGAATTGCTTTATACAACACAAGCCTTCTCATTTTGCGAAGGCTTCGCTAGAATGGGTTGATGCGCAATCCAATCAATCCCAGCAGAGTCGATTTTGTCACCCTCAAACTCTTTTGCGCTGTTGCAAAAGCGCAAAGTATTACCAAGGGCGCTCAAGAATGCAGCTTAGCACTCTCAGCAGCGAGCCGGCGCATGTCTGAACTAGAAGAAACTGTGGGTCTTGTTTTGCTGGAACGCTCCGCCAAAGGCGTGACTCTGACGCAAGCTGGCCATACTGTTATGCAACATGCATTACGGCTGTTCCAAGGCTTCGAGCAATTCAGCAATGAGATCGGCGACTATTCCAAGGGAATTAAAGGGCATGTGCGACTTTGGGCCAATATGTCTGCACTCTCTGAATTTCTACCCTTGGCACTTGCCTCTTTTTTAAAACTGCATCCCCAAATTCAGGTTGAAGTTGAGGAGCAGCTCAGTAGCGATATCGTCAAAGCGTTGGTTGATGGTATTGCAGATATTGGCGTCTTTGCCGAAGGGACACCGGTCACCGGCCTAAACACTATAGTTATAGGCGTAGATGAGCTTGTAATTGCATGCAGCAAAGATCACCCGCTCTACAAAAATAAAAATAAGATCGTTTCGTTTAAAGATTGTCTTCAGTATGACTTTGTTGGCCTAAACCGCGGTAGCGCCTTGTTGGAACTCACGTCAAGACATGCAGAAAAATTGGGGGAACGGATGCGCCTGCGTATTCAGGTGCGTAGTTATGATGCGATGTGCAAAATGATCTCCGCCAATTTAGGAATCGGGGTGATGCCGATTCAAGCCTGTTCCGCTCAGTTGCAGGCCATGGATCTTGCCGCCATAAAAATCAAAGACTCTTGGTCAGTACGAAATCTCTTGCTAGCTACCAATGCAGGCTCCGCACTATCCCCATCTTCTGCCCTGTTAGTCGAATTTCTGAATGAAAACTGTCAACCTAAGCGCAAATAAAAACGACTTAGGAATTTCTCCCTAAGTCGTTTTTATTACTGGTGGACCCACCAGGACTTGGACCTGGGACCAAAGGATTATGAGGGCAGATACCCAAAGAAAACTATTAGGATTTCAAGAGCTTACGTCTCCTATTTATCGGTGTGTAAGTATTTGTGTGACTAGATTAAAAAGGTCACAGTAAACACTATCTCACTCTTTGGTTTTTGAAACAAAGGGATTTTTGCAGAAACTGTATAACACTTCATTACTCCAAACGGATTACAAGGAGAGTAAGCGTTACTTAAAGAAATGCTCATTAGCTTAGCGCCTTTGGCTGAAGTACCATCCCTAGTCTTTTACCAAACGAAAACCTAAATGTGACATTGGGCTATACGGATCCGCTCCGCGCCTTGCACTTGGTCGATAGGATTGGCAGTAATCCTCATTGCATAAAAAGGATCCGCCGCGAATAACTCTTTTAGGAGCATTGGGTGGAACACCATAATCATCTGGGTCATAAGAACTCGTAGGCCCTTGAGGATTATTGACAACGCCATTTCCATACTCTTTGGCTTGTATTACAAAGTAATCGGCGCGATAACGATCGGCAGCCCATTGCCAAGCATTACCAGTCATATCAAACAAGCCATACCCATTTTGAGGATATGTTCCAACGGAACTAGTACCTACTGCGCCGCCAGCTTTAGGGCTGATGACTGGATTAACCACCGGGAATGCCTGCTTCTTTACATCCCAAATATTGGCTGGCAACTTACCTTCCTGCTCCAGTTGATCACCCCATACATAGGTTGCTTGATTTAAGCCACCGCGCGCAGCAAACTCCCATTCCGCTTCTGTAGGTAATCGTTTGCCTGCCCACTTGGCATATGCCAAAGCATCTTCGTAACTCACCTGAACTACCGGATGATTTCCTTTGCCATCAATATTACTTTTTGGGCCAGTTGGATGCCGCCAATTTGCGCCAGGCACATAGGCCCACCACCGTGAGTAATCATTGAGATTCACCTTTGCGTTCGTGCCAACAAAAACCATGGCACCAGGCACGAATACCGAGGCAGGCGGCTTAGGTGTTCCTGGGGGAAGTTGTATACGAATAGTTTCCCAATCGGGAACTTGCTCTGCAGTGGTTTTGTAATTGGTTTCTTTTACAAATTGTGCGAATTGATCATTAGTGACATGAGTGGTATCCATCCAAAATCCAGACACCTTCACTTTATGTGTAGGCTTCTCATTAGCTTGCGCTTTTTTATGATCACTACCCATTAAAAATTCACCGCCAGGAATCCATGCCATTCCTTTAGGGCCCTTAATTCCATCACCAAGACGAATTTCTGGAACAGCCTTCTGGGGCTTAGAAAAGAAATTAATCCAGAGGAAGTAGGATCCCAAGCTGAAGGCAACAAGAACTGCAACCAATAACATCCGACTTTGTACATGCTTCATACCGCTACCTTCCTAATGGGATGCTAATGGTCGAAATCATGGCGTACCCTTCAACTCGATTCTGCGCCCAGAACTCTTTATAAGCACGTAAATTAATATAGGCTTGTTTTTTGCCGATATTAAATAGATAACCAATTTGCGGGCCGACCGCTGCTATGCGAGATTTGAAAGCACCAACTCTATTTCCACTTCCCGAGTCAGCCGTAAGCTGGTAATAACCATAACCAGCAATACCCACTTGCCAGTTTTGCGACACAAATTGCGATATAGACCAGTCTAGATGGGAATCAATGCCGTTCTGGTAATTGGTTTGATTGTTCATCCAGTTATAAGTTGCGCCCAGCACTCCAGAAAACTCTAGTCCTGTAGTGTTATTAAGGTAGGTGTAGCCACCACCAGCATCGATTGCAGCGTGGCCGATACCAATAGCTGCAAGACTCGTTGGGCTATAAGTACCCACTGGAATATCACCAGTTACATATGTCTTGAAATTGTTATTTCCTTGGTTCCAGGTCAAGCTAGCCAATGGATAAATATCAGTACTTCCATTGCTAGTGTTGGAGCGATTCAATTGGGTGCTTGGATTAACAACGCTTACTGAAGCGGTAGTAGTGTTAGCGCCTGGACCCCAACCTACACCAAGGTAAGGCTGTCCACCCAAAATCTTCTCTTCCGCTACATAACCCAACTGCATCAAAACTAAAGATTCTCTTGCGCTCAAACCAGCATTAATACTCGTACCATGTTGAAAGCTTTTTGATTTATCAGCGTTACCGCTATATACATAAGGCATTGCTACTAATGACCATCCCGTTGCCATTGGTACAGCTGCCATACTGGCGTATTGACCAGACATCCAAAAGGGAACTCCGCCCTCATCCGCCAATACTGATTGTGACGAAAAGAAGCTGATTGAAATGAAAAGAAGTCTAGAAAACATTCCTAGACTTCCTTTGCAAAGCTGGCTATGCACTCAATATTCCTTCTTAACGCTGATTAAAGTTGGTTAAGTTAGCAGGTGGCGGGTTAGGGAACTTCTTAACTGAGGCAAGATACTCTTGAATTGCTTTGAATGCGTTAACTGAAATTGATTCGTAATTTACTAATTGCAAATCTTCGTGCGGATCCATTTCGATGTTGTAAACCTTTGGGTAGTACATTGGAACAGAATTAGCAGCTATCCCGCCAAGCATTTGCTGACCAGTGCCCGTACGATTCATATCCCTAAAATACATTCTCCACTGCTTCCAGCGAACTGCTACTAAATCCGCGCCAATAAATGACATTAAATGTTCGCGATCACCTGTTTTACTTTTACCAGTAAGCATGCCCAATTGATTCACTCCATCAATTGCTCGATCTGTTGGTAGCTTGGCGCCTAAGATAGCAGCAAAGGTTGGCATAAAGTCCATGATCGAAAACATGGCATATGAAGAGGTATTTGGGGCGATATGACCAGGCCAGCGAATAAAGCAAAAAGTTCGGACAGCACCTTCAGTAGCCTCGCCTAGATCCCCTCGAAATGGGCCATTTGACCCCATGTCAGGAGCACCAAGACCCAATCGATCATAAGTCATCATGTATTGGCCGGTGCTACCATTATCAGAAGCAAAAACCAAAATAGTATTGTCCTCAATATTCATTTCTTTGAGGGCATCCATGATTTGGCCTACGTGATAATCCCCCTCCATCAATTTGTCACCGTACTGACCGATGCGAGACTTTCCTGCAAATTGTTTAGAGGAAAGATTGGGTGAGTGACCCATCGAGAATGGTAGATAAAGGAAGAATGGTTTGCCAGCTGCATTCTCCTGCTTCATGAATGTAATTGATTTTTCAGTCAATTCATTATCAATCTCTGCTCTGACCTCCATCGTAAATGGCTTCACACGCTGAAGCGGTCCATTTCCTTTTTGCTGTGTGATCCAAGGCCCTTTTTCATATAAAACTTTATCGGGAACATTTGGATAAGAATGTGTTTGTATAGCTTGTGCAACGTAGGTGGCAGAGTCCCAGGAGACGTCTGGCGGTAAACCGTAATACTGATCAAATCCGTGAGCACCAGGCAAACTCTGAGGTGATGCACCTAAATGCCATTTTCCAAAAATTGCCGTTGCATAACCTGCATCTTTAAACAATTTACCCATTGTGTATGCTTTGCCTGGCAGAGTACTGGGGGTGCCGGCCTCTGCAACAAGTGACAAACCATTTCGAATAGAGTATTGCCCAGTCATTAATGCAGCACGAGATGGTGTGCATGCTGGCTCTACTAAATACTGGGTGAGCTTCAGTCCACTCTTGGCTAATTCATCAGTGCGTGGTGTAGGAGCACCTCGTAATTCACCGCCACCGTATGGCCCCATATCCCCATAGCCAACGTTATCAGCAAGAATAAAAACAACGTTCGGTTTCTTTTGAGCAGGAGCAGTTTGTGCAAATACGGTTGGTACTGCCACTGAAATAGACAAGAACCCAATCAGTAATCTTTGTAAAAACATTTCAATCCCCAAGATGTAGTTAGAACAAATGCTTATTTATTTGCATATCCTTTAAAGTCTTCGCCGACTTTGATATTTGGGTATTTCTTCACACTTTGCTCGTAACCCTCTATCCATTTAAAGCTTGGGGCATAAACCCAACCCAAGGTCAGATCCGTATACATCAGATTGTTATCCTCATGCGGATCACTACTCAAGTCGTAAATCATCGGAATCTGGGCCTTCACATAAGGCTGCTGAATAGAAACCGGAGATTGCGCGTACCGGAAGATCGTCTTATAGGTTTTCCATTTAATGGACATTAATTCGCCATCGATACCAAAAAATGGATAAAGGTCGCGACCAGAAGTTTTACTTTTACCCAACAAGAACTTCGAAGCATCAACACCATCTATCGGTCGATCTTTAGGCACTAAATTTGAGGCGCCAATCATTCCGGCTAGAGTAGGCATCCAGTCTACCGCCGCAAACATTTCCTGAGTGACAACTCCAGAAGGCACTCTACCTGGCCAACGAATCATCGCAGGTACACGCATACTTCCCTCAAATGGGGTATTGAAGAAGTCGCCACGCCATGGTCCATTAGTGGCCCCACCAATCTGAGGGCTCGCACCACCTCCAGCGTTGTCGCTACTAAAGATAAAGATCGTATTGTCTTCAACGCCAGCATCCTTCACAGCTTGCATTACCTGACCAACTCGATAGTCCATCTCGGCAACGAGGTCTGCAAAGAGTCCGCCACGTTGCGTAGACTTGCCAACAAAGTTTGGATTAGCAATTGGTGGCTCATGCATCTCCGAATAACCCACATACACAAAGAATGGCTTATCTTCCGCAGCATTTTTCTTAATGTAGTCAACTGTCTTGGGGATGATGTACTTCTCATCAATTATTGGACGAATCTTTAAATCAAGTGGCATGACTGCTTTGGATTTCTGCCCCTTCTTGCCTTCCCAAACCATGGGCACAGGAACGCCACTCTCTTTGAACAAAGGCCATTGTGTGTAGCCCGCCTCATCCCAAGTATTGGGAATGCCCCACCACTCATCAAAACCTTGATCATTAGGCATGCGACCCTGTGTATCCCCAAGATGCCATTTGCCATACAAAGCGGTTGCATACCCAGAGTCAGACAATAGCTTGGCAATGGTGTATTCCCATGGCGCCATACCAGCCTTACCTTGACCAGGCCACGGCACGGTATATGTCCCTGATCGAACTGGATGACGACCGGTCATGATTGCTGAGCGTGATGGTGTGCACTGCACCTCAACGTTGTAATTATTAAAACGAATACCTTGGCTAGCTAACTTATCAATGTTTGGTGTTGCTACTGTTCCACCATAAACACCAAATGATCCCCACCCCGTGTTGTCAACTAGAAAGTAAACAATGTTTGGTTTTTTCTGCTTCGGCTCAGCATTTTGCGCAAATGTTGGCGACGTGAGAATTGAAGCTGCCAACAATCCGAACAGCATTCTTTTT
>JBEGUE010000097.1:0-12898 GCA_041179045.1 Pseudomonadota bacterium | reverse complement strand
AATATGGTGGTTAAGAAGGGTACAAACGATCAAGAGATTATTGGCATGGCCAAGCATTTCAAAGGCAGCGGTGTAACACTGCGTTTTATTGAGTTTATGGATGTGGGTAGCTCTAATGGCTGGGATATGTCTCAAGTACTCCCCTCACAAGAAGTGGTTAATCGCATTCATGCCGTCTTTCCGATAGAAGCTATAGAGGCTAACTATCCTGGTGAAGTGGCGCAGCGCTGGCGCTATGTTGATGGCTCTGGTGAAATTGGCTTTATTTCTAGCGTCACCCAAACTTTTTGTCACGAGTGCACCCGTGCGCGCATCTCTACAGATGGTCAGCTTTATCTATGTCTATTTGCAAATGAAGGGTTTGATTTCAAAACGCTCTTGCGCTCTGGCAGAAGTGATTTAGAAATTGCCAACGCCATCATGTCGACATGGTCGGGGCGCAATGACCACTACTCAGAAATTCGAGGATCCAACACCGCTGGATCAAAATCTGCTCGCAAAGTAGAGATGTCTTACATCGGCGGCTAATGATTACCTCAGAACACATTACTGGACTGATCTTGGCAGGGGGCCGCGCCCAAAGAATGGGTGGTATTGATAAGGGCTTAATTCCCTTTCATGGCAAACCTCTCATTGAATCCGCCATCAGTCGACTCAAACCTCAGGTCAGCGCCATCCTCATTAATGCTAACCGCAGTATTACGAAGTATTCACACTATGGCTATCCCGTGCTCATGGATGAAACTCCAGACTTCTCTGGCCCATTAGCCGGCTTCTCAGTTGGTCTGAAGCATTGCAAAACGCCCTACTTGCTGACATCGCCTTGCGACTCCCCTTTGCTGCCAACTGACCTTGCTCAAAAAATGGCAGCCGAACTTGAAGTCAATGATTTAGAACTCGTCTTCGCCTCCTCAAAAGAAGATGACGGAAAGATTTGGTCACAGCCAGTTTTCTGTTTAATGAAAAGTGATTTGCAAGATTCTTTGGATGTCTTTTTAAGTAAAGGGGACTTGAAAATTGACCGCTGGTTTAAAGAATTGCGTTCTGGCACTGTAGTTTTTGAACATCCTCAAGCATTTGCCAATGTAAACACGCCTGAAGAATTAGCTGCCCTAGAAAAAGTATCGTCATGACCGATTCAATCAAGCACTCTCCAAACAGCCCTATTCTTTTAACTGCTTCACTTCATGTGGATGAAGCACGCAAGGCTATCTCAGACCTCGTCAATGAATTACTTCTAGAGTCCCGCAAGCTCAATAATGCAAGCGATATTGAGTCTGTCACTTTAGATCAAGCGATTAATCGCATTTTGGCGGAAGATTTGCTTTCCCCAATAGACGTCCCTGCTGCCGATAACTCCGCCATGGATGGCTTCGCCTTTCATGGGGATTGCCTAGGGGATGGCGAGGCGATAGTCACTCTAAAGATCATTGGCACAACCTATGCTGGCAAACCTTATGAAGGCACTATTGGCTCAGGCGAATGCCTCAAGATCATGACTGGTGCTCTTATGCCCAATGGTTGCGATACCGTCATTCCTCAAGAATTTACAGAATCCGCAAGTGAGTCAACTGTGGGCTTCAAACAAAATCAAGTAAAGCGTGGCGAGAATCGCCGCTTACGTGGCGAAGATTTACAAAGCGGCAAAGCCGCGATTGCAGCTGGTCGCTTATTGAGACCGTCGGACCTTGGTCTAGCCGCATCCTTAGGCATTGCTGGCCTGAAGGTGCATCGCAAACTCAAGGTGGCTATTCTTTCCTCTGGGGATGAATTGCGTCCTCTGGGAGAGCCTCTTGATACGGGCAGTATTTATGACAGCAATCGCTATAGCCTGACTGGACTTCTAAATCGACTCAATCTAGACATTATTGACTGCGGTATTGTGCGCGATGACCCTGCCTCACTTAAAGCTGCCTTCATAGAGGCCGCCTCTAAATCAGATGTTCTGATCTCTTCTGGTGGAGTCTCTGTTGGTGAGGCAGACTTTACTAAGCAAATCATGCAAGAGTTGGGCGATGTCGGTTTTTGGAAAATTGCTATGCGCCCGGGTCGCCAAATGGCTTTTGGAATGCTGAGGCCAGTTAATGGGTCAAGCCGAAAAACCCTCTTCTTTGGCCTGCCCGGAAATCCCGTTGCAGTGATGGTGACCTTCTATCAATTTGTCCGCTCGGCCTTGTTGCAGCTTAATGGTGCAAGCCAGACTGAATCACCTATAAGTCAAGCGATTGCTGAGGCACCTATTCGGAAAAAACCAGGTCGAACAGAATTTCAGCGTGCCGTTATAGGGCGTGGTCCAGATGGGAAGCCAACGGTCAAGCTGACCGGTAGCCAAGGGGCTGGAATTTTGCGATCGATGAGCGAGGCAAACTGCTTTGTCATTCTGCCTCACGACCAAGGAAATGTGGCCGCTGGTGACTGGGTTGATGTGGCGCTTTTCGACGGACTGCTTTAAGATTGCACCTCATGAAACTCACCAAAAAAGAAATTGCCTTTGTAGATCCAATGCATACCGCCAAAACCCTGGTTTTGGTTTATCTCTGCTTCTCCGTACCAATCGTATTGCTAGCCTTATTTGTAGCTTTTATTCGTGATGGTGCCATTCCTGGATTCACTGTTCTCTCTGCGTTAATCCTCAATGCATTACTAGGCTTTGCATTGTTATGGATTGCCTGCAAGGTTTACAACTGGGTAGCGGGTAAGTTTGGTGGAATCGAACTTGCTCTTCGCGAGCTCCCAGAGGAAATTGAAGCGGATTAAGTTTTAAGCTAGGCTGTAAATACTTCCTCATTAATTAAGCTTGGTGGTTTTTTCCCATCAAGCGCCGCTCGCAAATTCTCCACCGCTAGATCTACCATCGCTCTACGTGTTTTTTCTGTAGCGCTAGCAATGTGCGGTGCCAACACAATATTGCTGCACTTGAGCAACTCAGGATGCACTCTAGGCTCGTCCTCAAAAACATCTAATCCTGCTGCAAAAATCTTGCCACTTTGCAATGCTGTTGCTAAGGCTACATCATCCACAATACCGCCACGGGCTATATTAATCAGGGTTGCAGAGGGTTTCATCAGCGCAATTTCTGAGGCACCAATGGTGTGATGATTTTGAGTTGTATAAGGCAGCACTAACACCACATGGTCGGCAGTACGCAACAACTCCTCTTTAGAAACATAAGTAGCGCCACAGGCTTTTTCATCAGCATCTGAGAGATGACTGCGGTTATGGTAAATCACTTTCATACCAAATCCCAAAGCGCGTTTTGCAATGCCTTGGCCAATGCGGCCCATACCAATAATGCCAACCGTGCTGTGATGCAAGTCCATGCCCAATGGGTTGTTCACGATGGACCATTGATCCCACTTGCCTGCTCGCACCCAATGCTCGGATTCTGCAATACGTCTAGCAGTTGCCATCAATAAGGCAAAGCCAAAATCCGCCGTTGTATCCGTAAGAACGTCAGGGGTATTCGTAGCCATGACTCCAGCAGAAGTCATCGCCGGGACATCAAAGTTGTTATAACCCACAGAGATATTAGCCACCACCTTTAAATCTTTGGCTTGAGCTAAAGCAGAGGCATCAATTCGCTCGCTTCCTGCGACTAAGGCGCCCTGCACTTCTGAAAGCGCTTTTTGTAGCTCTTCTGGGGTCAATATTTTGTCGGATTGATTGGAGCGTACCTCGTAGGACTCCTCCAATTTGGCTAGTGCCTCAGGAAAAATGGCCCTTGCAACCAAAATTTTGGGCTTAAGGGTACTTTTGGAGGTGTTTGCTGGAGTGTTCATAGCGAGACTTTACCTCAAGTAAATTGAGGCTTTTGCCTGAAAAATAAGCTGATTCGGCTAAAATGGGCTTTTATAACTTGGTAATCCATTCGCTTGGACCCCTTACCCGCAAACCATCATGACTTACGTTGTTACCGAAGCCTGTATCCGCTGCAAATACACTGATTGCGTTGATGTCTGCCCAGTCGATTGTTTTCGCGAAGGTCCTAACTTTTTAGTGATCGATCCAGATGAATGTATCGATTGCGCAGTCTGCGTGCCAGAGTGTCCAGTCAATGCGATTTATGCAGAAGATGATGTACCTGGAGATCAACAGTCTTTCATCAAATTGAATGCAGACCTTTCTCCAGGATGGACATCTATCACCAAATCCAAAGCAGCCCTTCCAGATGCGGATGAATGGAAAGAAGTTAAAAATAAAATTGATCAGCTGGTAAAGTAAATTGCACCCCCCCATTGAAACCGATGCAGTCATTATTGGCGCCGGTCCGGTGGGGCTCTTCCAAGTCTTCGAACTTGGGCTCCTAGAAATTAAAGCGCACGTCATTGACTCACTGCCTGAGGTAGGCGGTCAATGTATTGAGCTCTATCCAGATAAACCGATCTATGACATTCCAGCAATTCCGGTTTGTACGGGTCGCGAGCTGGTTGCTAATCTTCTAAAACAAATTGAGCCATTCAAACCACAGTTTCATTTAAATCAAGAGGTCTCCACCCTTGAGAAACAGGCTGATGGCCGCTTTCTGATTCGCACATCCCAAGACCAGCAATTTTTGAGCAAGGCGATTTTCGTCGCTGCTGGCGTTGGCGCATTTCAACCACGCACGCTCAATCTAGATGGCATCGAGGCTTTTGTCGATAAACAAATTTTCTATCGCGTCAGAAATCCTGAACAATTTGCAGGCAAGCGCATGGTGATTTGTGGTGGAGGAGATTCCGCATTAGATTGGGCATTGCATTTTGCAGATCAAGCAGCCAGCGTGACACTCATTCATCGCCGAGATGAATTCAAAGCAGCTCCTCAGTCAGTCGCCAAGATGCGAGCTCTTTGCGCTGCTGGCAAGATGCAGCTCATTATTGGACAAATTACAGGCCTTCAGTCTTCCAATGACAAGCTCACAGAAATTGCCGTCACCAATATTGATGGCGAAGTTCAAAGCATTGACTTAGATGCATTGTTATTGTTTTATGGACTCTCCCCCAAATTAGGTCCAATTGCTGACTGGGGTTTAGATATCGACCGTAAGCAAGTTACTGTGGATACCGCCTGTTTTCAGACTAGTACCCCTGGCATATATGCTGTGGGGGATATCAACATCTACCCAGGCAAGAAAAAACTGATTTTGTCAGGCTTTCATGAGGCAGCATTGGCGGCCTTTGCTGCAGCCGCCTACCTGGCCCCTGAAAAGCAGATTCAACTGCAGTACACCACCACTTCCCCAAAGCTTCATAAAGCGCTTGGAGTCAGCCCGTCGACATTCGAGTAAGCTCTTAAAACCACTGAATTATTTGACTGAATAAACCTATGCGTCAATATCACAATCTCATGAAGGAAGTCCTTGAAAAGGGCGTCCAAAAATCCGATAGAACCGGTACCGGCACTATCTCCATCTTCGGCCATCAGATGCGCTTTAATCTGGCCGAGGGCTTTCCGATGGTCACTACTAAAAAGCTTCACCTCAAGTCGATCATCTTAGAATTGCTCTGGTTCCTCAAAGGTAGCACCGACAACAACTGGCTCAAAGAGCGTGGCGTTTCTATTTGGAATGAATGGGCAGCACCAGATGGTGATCTAGGTCCAATTTATGGTTATCAGTGGCGCTCCTGGCCTGCACCTAATGGTGAACATATTGACCAGATCGCAGAAGTTGTAGAGACCCTAAAAAAGAATCCAGATTCTCGCCGCATTATTGTTTCCGCTTGGAACGTAGCAGATATTCCTCGTATGGCCTTGGCACCTTGCCATGCCTTCTTTCAGTTTTATGTTGCCGATGGCAAGCTCTCTTGCCAACTCTATCAACGCAGTGCGGATATCTTCTTAGGCGTGCCCTTCAATATTGCTAGCTATGCCCTGCTAACCCACATAATGGCGCAGCAGTGCAATTTAGAGGTTGGCGACTTTGTGTGGACTGGCGGTGACTGCCATCTTTATAGCAATCACTTGGAGCAAGTCGATCTTCAGTTATCAAGAGATTTCTTACCACTGCCCAAGCTCAATATTTTGCGCAAACCAGAATCGATCTTTGATTACGAATTCGAAGATTTTGAAATCACCGGCTATGAATCCCATCCCGCCATTAAAGCTCCTGTAGCTGTTTAAGAAATTAGATTACCTATGACCGCAAATAAGCACCCCGCCATCTCCATGATTGTTGCCCGCTCACGTAATTACGTGATTGGCAAAGACAATCAAATGCCTTGGAAGATTTCTGCTGATCTACAGTTTTTCAAAAAGGTAACGATGGGTCACCCCGTCATTATGGGTCGCAAGACTTGGGAGTCCATTGGTCGCCCTCTTCCTGGGCGTCGTAATATTGTGGTGAGCCGCAATACTAAGCTGCAACTAACAGGTGCAGAAGTAGTGAATTCTCTTGATGCGGCACTTGCAAGCTTGAATGAATTTCCCCGTGTATTTGTGATTGGTGGAGAGCAGCTCTTTACTCAAGCATTCCCAATGGCAGATCGCTTATTTATTACCGAAATTGATATTGACATAGACGGTGGCGATACTTTCTTTGAAGTTCCCAATCAATCGGAGTGGAAGGAAGTGGAACGTACTCCGGCATCTGAAGGTGAAATCACTTTCAATTTTATTACGCTTGAGCGCATATAAAGATATAGCTCCATCATCAGACTTGATAAAGAATAATTAAAAAAGGAAATGTCCATGAAAGTTTCATCAAAACTACTTTCCGCCCTACTAATGACCCAATGCGCTTTTGTTTTTGCGAAAAGTAATGCAGATACTATTTTTTATGGTGGCGACATCGTCACGATGAATAAATCACAAGCTACTGCAGAGGCTGTCGCAGTCAAGGATGGAAAAATTATCCAACTTGGATCTCTGGCCAAACTCAGAACTCTTCAGGGACAAGATACAAAACTGATTAACTTAAATGGGCAAACCTTAATGCCGGGTTTAGTTGAGCCACATGTACATATTATGGGAACAGCATTTTCAGAAGAGATTTTTCTTAATCTCTCCAACTTTGAAATGCCTCATGACACCCTAGATAGTTTGGTAGCAAAGCTAACTGCATACAGTAAAAACTTTAAAGATGGTCAATGGATTACAGCATTCGGTGTTGATCCCTCGAGAACGGATCCATTCATGTCCGAGTTAACTGCAGATGTCTTGGATAAAGTGTCTACAACTAAGCCTATATTTGTCATGAATCAAAGTATGCATATTGCATATGTGAATCACAAAGCATTAGAAATTGCAGGCCTAAATGACTCCAGCCCTAACCCTAAAGGTGGCATGCTTGTAAAAGACAATAAAGGGCGTCTGACGGGGGTAATCTACGAGGAACCAGCTTTTGCATTATTCCTCAGCAAAATGCCTATACCGAGTCAAGAGATCGTGGAGAAGGCTGTCGCCAAAGTTGGGCAAACACTGGTTAGCAAGGGAGTTACCACTTCAGCAGAAATCACTATTGGTGCGTACCTGGGCGTTGATAAGGAATATGCCTTATTCAATGCGATGACTCGTAGTGGAAAGCTTCCAGTTCGGGTGAGAGGTTATATGTATTCAAATGCATACCCAACCACGAACAATAACTACAAGCCAGGGCAAGGTGATGACACCTTTAAATTAATCGGCGTCAAAATTGTGGCTGATGGATCTAACCAAGGCTTGACTGGTGCAATGAGCAAGCCATATGCCTACCCAGCGGGTACAAGTAATACGGGCACACTGAACTTCAGTGAGCAGGAACTTTATGCTCTTGCAAAACCGAGATTTGATGAGGGCTGGCAACTCTCTGTTCACTCAAATGGCGATAAGTCGATTGAGCAGACTTTGAATGTTTTTGCGAAATTAGTTACCAAGCCAGCTGATGCAAAAACAAGATTAAGAATTGAGCACTTCACTGTACCAACTGAAGCGCAGATTGATAAAGCAGCAAAGCTTGGGGTTGTTCCGGGCTTTACCATTGGACATACTGACTATTGGGGTGAGGCGTTTCATAACCATCTCATTGGGCCAGAAAGAGCGGATCGAATTGACCCTAGCGCGAGCCTGATTAAAAGAGGCATGCATTTTGCATACCATAGCGACTCACCTGTCTCACCAATACATCCACTGAAGTACGCCTCCGAAGGTGCTGCTCGTTTATGGCAAGTCTCACCTCAAAAGGTGCTGAATCCAAGTCAGAAGATTTCTATTAATAATGCTCTCAAGGCCATCACGATTGATGCTGCCTATCAACTAAAGATGGATGACAAGATTGGATCGATTCAAGAAGGCAAATACGCTGACTTCGCTATCGTCGATCGAAATCCAATGAAAACGGATGCCTACAAAATTAGAGATATTGAAGTGAATGAAACCTGGGTCAATGGAAAACAGGTATTTAAACGACAGTAAATTTTTACATTCAGCCTGATAAGAAAAACCACCCGAAGGTGGTTTCTCTTTATCTGCAGCTCAAGTTTTTCACCCGCAGCTTAGGCCTTAAAGCTTCTTAGCAAAACTGTATTGGGAGAAGGCTTGCTCGGCAACATTGAACCACTGCGCTTCCATGTTTCTGAACACACGATAGTCTTCGAAGATTTTCTTAAATTGGGGATTCTTGGCAGACTCTTCGGCATAAGTTTCTTGGCTTGCCTTAAAGCAGGCATCCATTACAGAGGTATTGAACTTACGCAATACCGCGCCACCTTGGACTAAGCGCTGCAGCGCTGGTGGATTTAAGGCATCGTACTTAGCGCACATATCCACATGCGCCTCAAAGCAAGCAGCTTCCCATGCCGCTTGGTATGAGGGCGGCAATGAATCCCACTGCTTCTTGTTCACCAAGAATGAAAGCCCAGCCGCGCCCTCCCAAAATGCAGGGTAGTAGTAGTTTTTAGCTACCTTGGCTAAGCCCAACTTTTCATCATCATAGGGACCAACAAATTCCGCGGCATCAATCGTGCCTTTTTCTAGTGCTGAGTAAATTTCACCTGCAGGTAATTGTTGTGGCACTACACCTAATTTCGCCAGCACCTGCCCCGCAAAACCAGCGATACGGAATTTAAGCCCCTTGAGATCCTCTGGAGATTTAATTTCTTTACGAAACCATCCGCCCATTTGAGTACCAGTTTGTCCGCCCAAGAAATTAACAATGTTGTAGCTGGCGTAGAGCTCACGCATCAACTTCATACCATTGCCATGCAACATCCAGGCAGTTTGCTGGCGTGCTGTCATACCAAAAGGTGCTGCCGTATCAAAAATAAATGCGCTATTTTTGCCTAAGTAGTAATAGCTAGCGGTATGGCCGCACTCCACTGTGCCATTTTGAACGGCATCTAATACCTGCAGGGCTGGAACTACTTCACCAGCGGCAAATACTTTGACATTGAACTTGCCATCAGTGGCTTTACGCAAAGCGCTGGCAAATACCTCTGGAGTCCCAAATAGGGTATCTAAAGATTTAGGAAAGCTGGAGACTAAACGCCAATTGAGCGTTGGCAAACTCTGCGCAATCGATGGTGCAGCCAATGCTGCTGCACCTGCACCAATAGTGGCTTTCTTTAAAAAGGAACGTCTTTGCATCTTCTTCTCCTCCAAAATAATTTACTTATATTTTTCTTCTGTTTTCTTCTGTTTTTTACTTGCCGCCAACAGTCATTGATCCAATCAAAATGGAACCCGTTTCCTTGGTACCCCGAATCAGTGTGTCGCTACCAATCATCTGAATATCCATCAACATATCTCGCAGATTACTGGCAATCGTAATGCCCTCAACCGGATATTGAATCTCACCGTTCTCTACCCAATAACCAAAGGCACCGCGCGAGTAATCACCGGTGACATAGTTCACGCCCTGCCCCATGAGTTCGGTAACCAGTAAACCTGTACCCATCTCTTTAAGGAGTGCGGGTAGCCCACCCTTCGGTGTCTTGCGGCTTTGTAAGGTCAGATGGTGAGAGCCGCCCGCATTACCAGTGGTCTTCATGCCAAGTTTTCTGGCGGAATAAGTGGATAAGAAATAGCCCTGCAAAATCCCTTTTTCAACTACGGTTCTCGCTGAGGTCTTCACACCTTCTTCATCAAAAGGCACGCTTCCTGTCATTGCCTTGAGGTGAGGGTTTTCAAAAAGGCTGACATGCTTTGGCAATACTTGTTTGCCTAAGCTATCCAATAGAAAACTAGAGCGTCGGTATAAAGCGCCGCCGGATACTGCTTGCACTAATCCACCCAACAGACCAGCAGCCAAAGGAGCTTCAAAAATGACCGGGCAACGGCGAGTACTGAGCGATCTTGCCTTAAGGCGTGAGAGTGCACGCTCTGCTGCGTATTTACCAATGGCTGCCGGATCAGCCAACTCGCTAGGGATACGCGAGCTGGAGTACCAATCATCTCGTTGCATGAGCGACTTTTTGCCACCTTCATTGGCAATAGGTGCGCAAGAAATATAGTGGCGTGAGAATGGGTAGCCACCCATAAATCCGTGACTGGTTCCCATCATAAAGTGCGCATGATGCGCAGATACCGAAGCACCATCGCTATTTTTAATTTGCTTACTAACTGCAAATGCAGCACCTTCAGCAGCACGCGCAATATCGATTGCCGTTGCTGAATCCAAATCCCATGGATGAAATAAATCGAGATCGAGCGGATGTTTTTCAAGCAGTTCTTTTTCAGCAGGTCCAGCACACAGATCTTCAGCCGTATGTTGGGCAATATGGTACGCAGCCTGAACAGTCGCCTTTAAAGAATCCTTGGAGAAATCACTAGTACTAGCATTACCTCGACGATGACCCAAAAATACCGTTACGCCAACCTGTTTATCCAGGCTTTGCTCAATTGTCTCGACTTCGCCTTTGCGAACGGTAACCGAGAGGCCTTGGCCTTCAGAAACCTCGGCGACAGCATCCGAGGCGCCCCGTCTTTTGGCTTCTGTGAGCATGAAATCGATGATTTCTTGAAACTGATTTGATGAGTGTGTAAACATGTCCTAATAATAGCTAGAATAGAAACATGAAGCATACCGAAGCCTGGAAAAGATCCTCCCCCAACGAAATCAAAATCGGCCTAGTATCGATTTCTGATAGAGCGAGTAAGGGCATTTATACCGACGAGGGCATCCCTGCCCTGCAATTATGGCTACAAACTGCTATCAGCACCCCCTGCGTCTTTCATGAGCGCCTGATTGCAGATGAGCGGGAAATTATTACCGAAACGATCGTGGAGCTCACGGATGATCTAGGCTGTGATTTAGTCCTCACCACAGGCGGTACAGGCCCTTCACGCAGAGATGTCACCCCTGAGGCCACAATTGACGCTGGAACCCGGGAAATGCCCGGATTTGGCGAGCAAATGCGTCAAATTAGCCTACGCTTTGTACCTACCGCGATTTTGTCACGCCAAACCGCAGTTTTACGAGAAATCGAGGGGCACGCCGCCCTCATCATCAACCTGCCAGGTCAACCCAAATCCATTAAAGAAACCTTAGAAGGTTTGAAGGATGCCGAGGGAAAATCCATTGTTCCGGGCATCTTTGCTGCCGTGCCTTATTGCATCGACCTGATCGGCGGCCCTTATATCGAGACCGATGAAACCATCATTAAAGTCTTTAGGCCTAAGAGCGCCCTCAAGAAATAAGGTGGGCCATATTTTTGAAGAATGCAAAAGGGTCTATTACTAGACCCTTTTTTCATTACTCATTTTTGAATACAGAATTACTCCGGCAAGGGCACGATGAACTTTTCTCGGTAGTACTTTAGCTCCTCAATCGACTCCTCAATATCGGCCAAGGCAGTATGTGCCTGCTTTTTGGTGAAACCCTTGACCAACTCAGGATGCCAACGCTTGCAGAGTTCCTTGAGAGTTGAAACGTCAATATTTCGATAATGAAAGAAGGCCTCCAGTTTTGGCATGTACTTCGCCATAAAGCGTCGATCCTGACCAATCGTGTTGCCACACATGGGCGCAATACCAGGCTTGATGTATTTTTTCAAAAAAGCAATGCATTCAGCTTCAGCAGTGGCTTCATCCATTGTTGAGGCCTTGACCTTGTCAATGAGGCCGGAGCGGCCATGAGTGCCCTTATTCCAGGCATCCATCGCATCCAACAAGGCATCTTCCTGGCGGATCACCCAAACTGGAGCCGTGGCAATGGTATTGAGATGCGCGTCGGTCACGATCACAGCAATTTCTAAAATGCGCTCTTTTTCAGGATCTAGGCCTGACATCTCCATATCCACCCAAATTAGGTGTTCATTGGCTGGCGCCGCCTTTGGTGTTGGAGTACTTGTTTTTTCACTCATATCTATAATCATCTCATGACATTCACTATTGTTTTTCTAATCGCCTTCATCGCCAGCTTTGGTCTACGCCACTGGTTATCCCAACGCCAAATTCGGCACGTCGCTATCAATCGCGATGTGGTGCCTGCTGAGTTTGCATCTCAGATCTCTTTGGCCGAGCATCAAAAGGCTGCCGACTATACGATTGCCAAATTGCGCCTAGGTATTTTAGAGAATGGCGTCAGTGCCATTATCTTGATCGGCTTCACGCTCTTGGGTGGTTTGCAGATTTTAAATCTATCCCTTCTGCAGCTATTGGGCGAAGGCATTGCTCAGCAAATGGCCCTGCTGATATCCATTGTCTTGATCTCCGGAATTCTGGATCTGCCTTTCTCATGGTACAAACAGTTTTACCTAGAAGAGCGCTTTGGTTTTAATCGCATGAACGGCAAACTCTTTTTTAGCGATATGTTCAAGGGCTTAGGTGTTGGTGGCGCAATTGGCGTTCCCCTCCTCTGGGTCATCCTCAGTCTAATGGCTCAAGCGGGTGACTTTTGGTGGCTCTGGGCTTGGGGCGTACTCACTGTATTTAGCCTGTTAATGCAGTGGATATTTCCGACCTTCATTGCACCAATCTTTAATAAGTTTCAAGCGCTAGAAGAAGG
>JBEGUE010000096.1:0-4738 GCA_041179045.1 Pseudomonadota bacterium | reverse complement strand
CGGGGTAGTTGAGTGCTGAACACTTCCATGATGAGTTCTTTTTTAAAAGACGGATTCACCAAATGGCCCTTGATTTAATTTATGTATTATTCGAAAACATATGTAAAATAATTATTACACTAGAGATCTAATAATAGCAATTATTTTCTATTAACTAGGGTAAACACCAGTATAAACTAGGGAAAGTACCAGTATTAGTAAGTTCTAATAAGCGTAAAGTTTTGTTTACACATAGCCAAATACAACACGCCCAAAAATGAAGATCAATAAGCCTCTATACAGTCAGGAACAACGCGCAAAACGCGATGCTACTGTGTGGACCCTGGTTCAGGGGATTTTGGCACCTGTTCAATTCTTAGTTTGCCTTATTAGCCTCTATTTGGTCGTGCAATATCTCATTTCTGGCCACCACTATGAATTAGCCACCATTTCAGTAGTAGTTAAAACCTTCTTCTTGTATCTGATCATGCTTACTGGAAGTATTTGGGAGAAGGTCGTTTTCGGAAAGTACTTATTTGCCGATAGTTTCTTCTGGGAAGACGTATTTAGTATGTTGGTCATTTCCTTGCATACGATTTACCTTTACTTCCTCATAGCTGGCGGCATGAGCGATCGAAGTCTGATGTATCTCGCGCTCGCTGCGTATGCATCCTACTTTATTAATGCAGGCCAGTTTATTTACAAGCTTCGGATGGCTCGTCTGCAGTTTAACGACCAGGTTACAGCATGAACGCTATCGTCGATCTGCCAAAAGAAGCTCAGTCCCATGTTGGGAAAAATATTCCAATCTACAAAGAGCGTGGCCAAAGAGAAGTATTTTGTGGGCTCACAGGGATCATTTGGCTGCACCGAAAAATTCAGGATGCCTTCTTCTTAGTTGTTGGCTCAAGAACCTGTGCGCATTTGATTCAGTCAGCTGCTGGAGTCATGATTTTTGCAGAGCCGAGATTTGCGACGGCGATTATTGATGATCGTGATCTTGCTGGAATTGCGGATGCGCACGATGAGCTAGATCGGGTTGTAAAGGCCTTACTGACAAGGCGTCCCGACATCAAGATGTTATTTTTGGTAGGCTCTTGCCCGTCAGAAGTGATTAAATTAGATCTGTCTCGTGCCGCGCAAAGATTGAATAAAGAGATGATCAATCAATGCCGCATATTGAGTTACTCAGGCAGCGGGATTGAGACAACCTTTACTCAAGGCGAGGATGCTTGCTTGGCATCCTTAATATCGGATACACCAAAACAAGCTCCTGCAGCCGAGCAAAATTTACTCATCGTTGGTTGTTTGCCAGATATCGTTGAAGATCAATTCCAGCGCATTTTTAATGAGTTGGGAATTGCAAATGTATCGTTCTTCCCGCCAAAGAGTTCAAAGCAAGTGGTAGAGATCAACAGCAATACTCAATACCTACTTGCCCAACCCTTCTTAGCTGAAACTGCCAGACTCATTGAGGAGCGGGGCGCAAAGAGGTTATCTGCACCATTCCCATTTGGAGTTGAAGGCACTACCGCATGGCTTAAAGCTGCAGCCAAGGCTTGGAATATTGATGACAGCAAATTTGATCAAGTAACCCAAGTCAGAATTGATCGCGCCAAAAAAAGTCTCGCACGTTACCTGCCGGCTTTGGAAAACAAAAGCATTTCTTTCTTCCCAGATTCACAACTAGAAATTCCTTTAGCGCGCTTCTTGTCTAAAGAATGTGGCATGAAAGTTCTGGAGATTGGCACACCCTATATTCACAAGCAACATTTGGAATGTGAATTTGATTTATTGCCAGAAAATATTCGCATTGTTGAAGGCCAGGATGTCGAGAAGCAATTAGATCGCTGTCGGAGTGATAAGCCTGACATCGTGGTTTGTGGACTTGGCTTAGCCAATCCCCTTGAATCTGAGGGTATTACGACTAAGTGGTCAATTGAGTTGGTATTTAGCCCCGTGCATGGGTATGAGCAGGCTGCTGATTTAGCAGAACTGTTTGCACGGCCTTTAAATCGCAGTCTGAAACTAGCGGCTTAAAGGACTCCTATGCAACTGACACTTTGGACATATGAAGGCCCTCCACACATTGGTGCGATGCGTATTGCTACCTCGATGACCGATTTGCACTATGTCTTGCATGCACCACAGGGTGATACTTACGCTGACTTGTTATTTACGATGATTGGCCGCGCTAAGACCCGTCCGCCTGTTACCTATACGACATTTCAGGCAAGAGATTTGGGTGGGGATACAGCGCAGTTATTCCAGGATTCTGTCAATTCTGCATATGAACGCTTCCAGCCTAAAGCCATGATCGTAGGTGCCTCATGTACTGCAGAGTTAATTCAGGATGATCCAGGTGGTTTAGCAAGAGCGCTCACTTTACCAATCCCTGTGATTGCACTGGAATTGCCTTCGTATCAGAAAAAAGAAAACTGGGGCGCTTCAGAAACTTTTTATCACATTGCTCGTGGATTAGTGGCATTCGATAAATCCATCAGTGCGCAGCAGTATCAAGAGATGCGTGCTAATAATGCAAAACAAGATCAAAAGCCTAGCTGCAATATTCTTGGACCTACTGCATTAGGATTTAGAAATCGCGACGATATTCAAGAAATCAAGTCTCTATTGGAGGCGATGGGTATCGAGGTGAAAGTGGTTGCACCACTCAATGCCTCAGTTGCAGACATCACCCAATTACCTCAGGCAGACTTTAATGTCATGCTGTATCCAGAAGTTGCTCAACTAACCTGCACTTGGCTACAGAAAACATTTGGGCAGCCTTTCACAAAGACGATTCCGATTGGCACTAAAGCTACGAGAGCCTTTGTTCAGGAAGTCGCTGCATTAGCTAATATCAATCCGGATACTTTTTTACAGTCTCAAGATGAGCGGGCTCATTGGTATGCAAAATCAGTCGACTCCACTTACCTTACCGATAAGCGTGTATTTATATTTGGCGATGCAAGTCATGTTATCGCTGCTGCAAAGGTCGCCTCAGAAGAAATTGGCTTTAAGGTGGTTGGCCTAGGCACCTACAGCCGTGAATTTGCTCGCGAAGTCCGTGAAGCTGCAAAGCTCTATGAGGTTGAGGCTTTAATTACCGACGACTATTTAGAAGTTGAGGAAAAGGTAGCTGAACTGACTCCAGACTTGGTCTTGGGTACGCAGATGGAGCGCCACATCGCTAAAAGACTCGGCATTCCTTGTGCTGTGATTTCAGCACCAGTCCATGTTCAGGACTTTCCAGCACGCTACTCACCACAGATGGGATTTGAGGGTGCCAATGTATTGTTTGACACCTGGATTCATCCACTCATGATGGGTCTTGAAGAGCATCTCATTATGATGTTCCGCGATGATTTTGAATTTAGTGCAAAGGCTGCACCTTCCCATCTAGGGCATTCAGCAGCTGTTAAAGAAAACTTGCACTCACCAGCGCCTCAATCCAATGAGGTCGCTCCAGTAGTTAGCCACACTCAGGTAAACGCTGAGACATTTAGTGGTACAGAGCCGGCAAAATTATGGGATGCAGAAGCAGAAAAAGAATTGGGAAAAATTCCATTCTTCGTTAGAGGCAAAGCACGACGCAATACCGAGAAGTTCGCAGTTGAGCATGGCATTAGCCATATCACTATTGAAACGCTCTACGATGCAAAGGCTCACTATGGCAGATAAGAAAATCCCCATGAGAGTCTCCATCATTACGATGGATACGCACTTGAGTAGCGCGACAGAGAGGGCTCGTTATGCCCTGAAGAAAAAGCTACCAAGTCTTGAGCTAAGTATTCATGCGGCTTCTAGTTGGACCGTAGATGCTAAAGCTCTGGAAAACTGTATTACTGATATTGAGTCTGCAGATATCTTGATTGTGACCATGCTTTTTATGGAAGATCACTACAAACCAGTGATTGAGGCCTTAAAAGCACGCCGTGATCATTGTGATGCCATGATTTGTGCCATGTCAGCAGGTGAGGTGGTTTCCCTGACTCGCATGGGTGGGTTTGATATGGGCAAGCCGGCAACTGGCTTGATGGCCTTGTTAAAGCGTTTGCGTGGGAATAAAGAGAAAGCTCAGACTGGTGGTGCAGCGCAAATGCGCATGTTGCGTCGCCTGCCAAAAATTCTTCGCTTTATTCCTGGAAATGCGCAAGATGTCAGAGCCTATTTCTTAACACTGCAATATTGGTTAGGTGGTTCCGAAGAGAACCTCTTCCATATGGTGACCAACTTAGTTAATCGCTATGCCGCTGGTGAGAGAGCAGTTTTAAAGACTAAAGAAAAGCTTGTTGAGCCTGTTATTTATCCTGATAACGGTATTTATCATCCACGGCTCAAAGGCCGCATGAGTGAGTCTATTAACGATTTACCTAAATTGGTTTCTGATAAGAAATCTAAGGGTCGTGTTGGATTACTGTTGCTCAGATCCTATATTTTGGCTGGCAATACTTTGCACTATGACTCAGTTATCGCCGCAATTGAGGCGCAAGGACTCCAAGTTCTACCAATATTTGCCGTAGGTTTGGATGCAAGACCGGCAATTGACCAATTCTTTTATCAGAATGGCGAGAAAGTGGTTGACGCAGTTGTCTCACTTACTGGGTTCTCCTTAGTGGGTGGACCTGCCTATAACGATGCAAAAGCGGCTGAAGAGGTACTCGCTTCTTTAGATGTACCTTACCTAGCAGCACAACCTCTCGAGTTTCAGACCCTCAATGATTGGGGTAGCTCTGACCGAGGTCTATTGCCAGTAGAA
>JBEGUE010000095.1:0-3398 GCA_041179045.1 Pseudomonadota bacterium | reverse complement strand
CCCTTTGTTTAAATACGAGCTCCAAGATGCGTCCATTGGACTCAAGAGAACGCATTCTGCCTGGTAGCCAGTCAAGATCCCTAGCAAGCCAAATGTCGACCTGACGCTTGTATGGACTGCTTTCCCGTTGCATCAGAGCGTAATGGCGATTAACGCCCTTACCCAGACTTGGAATGTCTTCTGACTCTTTCTCGCCATAACTTTTAAATTGCCACATCTCTAAAGTGTCATAGTCCACCACAGGAATACTCCGGATACTGCCTGCTTCATCAATCTTGTCGCTACCATTGAGCAAGGAGGCTAGCTGAAAAAGTAGGCTAAATCGATCTTGAGTGCCTGGAAGTAGATCCGGTGTGAACTCAGGCTTTTCAGAAAAGAACATCTTCCCTGCTCCACTCTGGTCACGATCAAAACGGGAATAGCGCGGCGGTTTTGTGCCCCGCTGTGTCCAGTAGATGGATGGCGCTATGCCATAAGCGTCAACAGAGCCTCTGGATTCAAAAACAAAAGGACCAACAACAGCGTAAGGTATGTTGATGTACAAGCGGTAATTATTACCCTCAGTAATCCAGTCCAGTTGAGCAGCTTGAATAAGTTGGCCGTCGACATAGGCGTCAAAATAATACGTACCAGATTCAGGAAGCCGAAATGCCTGCCCAGATTGATTGCCGAATGCGCCCTGCTCCCCCTTTCCTTGGTCTGATAAGGGGTCAGCTGAGACAGCATTAGTTTGCTTAGGCGCTGCCTTTTTCTTTGGCGCCATAGTCATTTGTATTTTTTTTGGCGGCTCAACCCGCAACTCTGTTTTGATGATGAGATCTTCGGCAATAGGTGGCGCACTACCAAAAGAAAAAAATGGAATCCCAAAAAATATAATTAGGTGCCCTAAAAGGGATAGAAAAACTGCGGCAGCTAAAATCCACAGAGATTTTTTTGGTACAAATTGAAGCCGATTGCCGATCGCATCCATCAAGGCATTAATGCTTGATAAAGTCGATTACTAATGACAGATGATTGGCGTAGTCAGAGATTCCGTGATCGCTACCTTCGAGGATAAGTTGTTTAGCGCCAGGATAAAAAGCTGCCATTTCTTTCCAATCCAAGAGTTCATCACCTTTTGCGGCTATTAAAAAATAACGAGTTGGATCGGTAATGGACTCTACCTGTAAGGTACGCAATTCATCGATGTACTCAGCCTTAAAATCAAATGGCTCTTCGCTGTCATAGGCGGTCATCATGCCAACATGGGGCTCTAATTCTCTGGCGGCATATACGGCAGGATTAAGGGCAATACCTTTGCATTGATATTTTTCAGCGAGGTAGTTGGTATAAAACCCGCCCAAGGAAGATCCGACGATTACGAGGTGATCAAATGCTGAATGATTGATATGCTCGATCACCATTTTCAGACTCTCTTTTGGAGACGCGAGCAATTGAGGACAATACCACTCATAAGAATGATCTTCAGATGAGAGTGCCCTCACCGCCTCACCAGTCATCACTGCCTTGGTTGAGTTTGGTGAAGACCGAAAGCCATGCAAATAAACAACCAAGGTTACTGCCATACTTCTTCCTCTAGCTTTTTTGACCTATTTCAAAGTTAGCCATTTTTTCTAACGCTTTGACCATAGCTGAATGATCCCACGATTTTCCACCATGCGCTGAGCAGGAATTAAATAACTCTTGTGCGCTTGCTGTATTGGGCAAGCTAACACCTAGAGCCTTAGCGCTGCTGAGTGCCAAACTCAAATCCTTCTGGTGTAGCTCAATCCTAAAGCCAGGATCAAAAGTGCGATTGATCATGCGCTCACCATGAACTTCAAGAATTTTTGAGCTGGCAAAGCCACCCATCAATGCTTGTCTGACTTTTGCTGGATCAGCACCTGCCTTAGAAGCAAAGACCAAGGCTTCTGCAACTGCCTCAATATTTAAGGCAACAATAATTTGATTAGCTACCTTGGTAACTTGGCCGGCGCCATTGTCGCCAACTAAAGTAATATTTTTCCCCATTAAATCAAAGACTGGTTTGACCTTGTCAAAGATGGCTTGCTTGCCACCAACCATGATGGTGAGACTCGCACCCTTTGCGCCTAATTGACCGCCAGAAACGGGAGCATCTAAATATTCACAACCAAGCTCATTAATACGCTTGGCAAAATCTTTAGTAGAGATAGGAGAAATTGAACTCATATCAACGACAATCTTGCCATTGCTAAGACCTGAAGCAATGCCGTTCTCTCCGAAAAGTACTTTTTCTACATCGGGTGTATCTGGCACCATAGTAATGATGATGTCTGCCTTGGATGCCACTTCTGCTGGAGTTGCGCAGAGAACGGCGGCAGTATTAGCTAACTCATCAGGAACTTTGCTGCGGGTATTAATAAATAGCTCATGACCTGCTGCTAGCAAATGCCCAGCCATTGGCGCGCCCATGATACCCAAACCTACGAAGCCTAGTTTTAACTTACTCATCATTCATTCCCAAAATTTGATTTATTGATTGATATACAGATCAACTGATATTACTGCTCGTATTGGCCCATCCAGTGCAGGCCAGCCTCGGTAGTTTTCAAAGGCTTATATTCACAACCGATGTAACCCGTGTAACCAAGTCGGGTTAGAAAATCAAATAAGTAGCTGTAATTTATTTCTCCGGTACCGGGTTCATTGCGTCCTGGATTATCTGCAAGCTGAATATGTGCAATTCGATCAAAGTATTTTTGTATCGTATTGGCTAGCTCACCTTCCATGCGCTGGGCATGATAGATGTCATACTGCAAATACGCATTATCAGCACCAACTGCATCCAGTATTGCAATGCCTTGAGCAGTTTTCGACAGATAGAAGCCAGGGATATCAAAAGTATTGATTGGTTCAATCAACAACTTTAATCCCGACTTCTTCAACTCAGCGGCAGCAAACTGTAAGTTACTGACAAAGGTGTCATGTACTAGTGCTGGATCAACTCCCTCGGGAGTCTTTCCGGCTAGGCAGTTCAGCTGAGGGACACCTAAAATACTAGCGTACTCAATTGCCTTCGCAACACCAGAGCGAAACTCAGCAACACGGTCTGGGTGACATGCGATACCCCTCTCCCCTGCGTCCCAATCTCCAGCTGGTAAGTTGTGCAAAACCAACTTTAAGGCATTGTTATCTAAAGCGGATTTGATTTCGCTCGCTTCAAACGCATAAGGAAATAGGAATTCAACGGCTTTGAAGCCCCCAATTTTGGCTAGGGCAAAACGCTCCAAAAATGGTTTTTCATTGAACAACATCGTGAGGTTAGCTGCAAACTTGGGCATTCCTATTCCTTAATAACAATCAAACTGGATGATACATGGGTAAATTCAAGGCAATGAATCGATTACTCTAGAAGGCCGGCAGATCGGAAGAGCGTC
>JBEGUE010000094.1:0-2747 GCA_041179045.1 Pseudomonadota bacterium | reverse complement strand
CTTGGAAAGATTGTTCAGAACTACAAAATTGCCGTTGACTATTATCAAAAAGCGGTAAAAGAGGAAGTAAAGGATGCCTACTGTAATTTGGGCAATATCTTTGCTCTTGGGCTTGGTATGGAGCAAGGTGTTCCTAGGGACGTAAACATGGGAGTTAAGCTGCTGGCTATGGGTGCAGAAGAAGGTAGCAGGCAATGTGCCTATACCTTGGGTTCACTCTATGGCAAAGGGGAATTTCTTCCGCAAGATCTTAAAAAAGCGTTTTACTATCTCTCCTTAGCAGCCCTTCAAGGTCATGATCAAGCAAAGCGGGTACTACATATTTTCGTCCATAGTCATAAAGAAAACTACGATGAAGAAATGTCAGCTGCAGAAGCAACATTTGGCAAAATCCAGAATCTACGCATGCTTTATAAGTGTTTGTAAGATAACTTCAGTAGACAAATCAAGCCTCAAATGCCTAGTGCTTTTGGGGCTTTTTCTTTTTGTACTCCACTTGGAATAAAGCTTCGTACTCTAAAATAGATATTCACCATAAACGATTGGCATTTCATGCGGTTTGATAATTCTCGTTTAGATATAGCTACCTTAAATCTTAGAAAGGGTAGGTACGATGCAGCGTTTGAGATTTTCTTCGAACTGGCGACAATCGATTTAGATCAAGAGGCACAGTTTGCCTTAACCAAGATGTGCTTTGATGGCCATCTTGATCCAGAGCAGATTATTAAGTTATTTACTTGGGTAAATTCCAATAGTAGTTTGGGTAATGGCTATGCCCACTTTAATGTAGGGCTCATGCATGAGCGTGGTATGGGGGAAGTGAAACAAGACTTTAAGACTGCTATTGAGTATTACGAGAAAGCAATTAAAGAGGACGTGTATGACGCCTACTGCAATCTTGGAAACATTTACGCACTTGGTCTAGGGCAAGAACAGGGTGTGCCCAGAGATATTTTTAAGGGCGTGGCATATTTAGCCAAGGGGGCTGAAGAGGGTAGTCGTCAGTCTGCCTATACCTTGGGGTGTTTGTATGAAAAAGGGGAATATATTCCACAAGATCATAAGAAAGCCTGCTACTACTTGGTGCTAGCAACCTTACAAAAGCATGATCAAGCTCATCGGGTATTAATTATGTTTCAGCATGCCAATAAAGGTAATTACGACAAAGAATTTGATGCTGCTGAAGTGCAGTATGGAAAAATTCAAAATATGCGCACACTATATAAGTGTCTGTAGCTCAGTAAGAGGATAGTGCCTAGACCTTTAGTTTGGTCCTTATGCGAATCATCCCCTGAGTGTGGATCTGGCTAATACGGCCTGGGGTGATATTCATGACCTGTGCAATTTCTCGATAAGATAACTCTTCCTGATAATGCAGCGCAAATACCAGTTTTTCATTTTCAGGTAGTCCCTCGAGAATGGTGGCTATGCGATCTGCAAGCTGACTCATGGCAACTGCCCGCATTGGATCTGAGTCATCGGCATCAGATGGCAGCAAATCATCCGATAAATCATCCAATGGCATTAAGTGCACCATATTGGCCATAATGGCATGGTAAGCCTCGATGGTGATTTCTGCGCCACTGGCAATTTCCTTCTCAGTCGGATGGCGACCTAAATTTTGCTCAAGCTTACGGGTGACTTTCTCAATCCCTACGAGTTCATCACGCTGATTGCGCGGGAGGATATCATTTTTACGGCAAGAGTCGTAGATAGCGCCTCTAATACGTGTCCTTGCATAAGCTTCAAATGCGAGATTGGGCTGAGGCTCATACCGAGTCAGTGCGTCCAGTAGACCGGTAAGTCCCTCTTGAATCAAGTCATCTACTTCCACATTAGGGGGCAATTTTGAGCAAATTTGGTGGGCAATCCGCTTCACCAGCGGTAAGTGTTCCTCAATTGCCTGATTGATATCGATTGACTGGGAATAAGTGGATGGCTTCAATCACAACTCGTTTATTGGGAATGCTTGATTTTATGCGACTTAGCTTGTAATTTTTGCAGAAATCGCCTTAAAGAACCCCATCGGCATCACAAATTCATGTGTATCACCCTTGCTGACCGGGTTCCAGCTTAAATCGTCCTGGTCTAATTCAACGCGTTCAGCGGTAAAGGCTTTAATCCAGCCAATAAAATCTAAAGGCTGCTCAAGGGCTGACAGGGATGCATTATGAAGTTTTTCAAAAGCTTCGGTACCAGCGGTTTCATCTTCCCCACCCACAATCAATACGGAGAGCGGTTCATCGACTTGCAAAATTGCCATTTGACGAACCATCACTAAGGCTTTTTTTAGAGAGACTTGGTCACTGGCAGTCACCAGGATGCGTTTGATATTGCTACCGTAATACGCAACGATGTTGGCATCTGGATCAATCGTTGGGAAAACGATATAGTCAATATCGATTTCATGATTGATCAAGCGTTGATCAAGCTTAGGGTATTTGGCAAAACGACGAGTAATCTCGGGGCGTAGCTTTACGCTCGTCGCGTACCAAAAATTCTCCTCAATTGCTTTAATACTTCTTGGTAAGTCTACTGAGCTGGTAAATACTTGGCCTAAGTCGTAACGAATGGGGTACAAAAATCCCGACATCGTTTTACGATCGGAGAGAGCAATTTCATCAACTAATAGCACTCTATGCCCGAGCTGTTTGATGTTATGTGCTGTTCCATGGCCAAGATGAATGGTGGAATCAGCATCTAGCGTGCTGGCAATACAAATGACTCGTGATAACTCAGCACCAAAG
>JBEGUE010000093.1:0-5046 GCA_041179045.1 Pseudomonadota bacterium | reverse complement strand
TGGTGGTAGAGCAGGTGATGCAGATGTGCAGTGCAAAGGCTGCCATAAAGGCTGTGTATTTGAGGCCAGTATCAATCGTCACGATATGCATACCTGCATAGAACGTACAGCGATGTTAGCTGCACGTGTATCTAAACTGATTGCCTTACGTAAGGCTGAGCGTGCGGACCGCAAAGTGGCTTTAGTGATGTTTAACTTCCCCCCAAATGCGGGAAGGGTTGGTACTGCGGCTCATTTAAGTGTTTTTGAATCTGTATTTAATACCTTAAAAAGCCTCAAGGCAGAAGGTTATAGCGTTGATGTACCTGAATCTATCGATGAATTCCGGGACATGATTCTGATTGGCAATGCGAAAGAGCATGGTACAGATGCCAATGTTCATGCATTGATTACTGCCGCAGATCATATTCGTCGTGAACCCTGGTTAAAAGAGATTGAAGCGCAGTGGGGCCCAGCTCCTGGCAATCTCCTGAGTAATGGATCATCACTTTTTGTGCTCGGCAAACAGTTTGGCAATGTATTTGTAGCGCTTCAGCCTGGTTTTGGTTACGAAGGCGATCCGATGCGCTTGTTGTATGAGAAGGGTTTTGCACCAACTCATGCTTTCTCTGCCTTTTATCGCTATATTCGTGAAGACTTTGCAGCTTCAGCAGTGTTGCATTTTGGAACCCATGGTGCATTGGAGTTCATGCCAGGCAAGCAATCGGGCATGTCAGGTGCATGCTGGCCAGATCGCCTGATTAACGATTTACCAAATCTCTATATTTATGCCTCAAACAATCCATCAGAAGGTGCGATTGCCAAGCGCCGTGCTGGCGCAACCTTAATTAGTTATCTAACACCACCGGTTTCACAAGCAGGTCTATATCAAGGTCTATTGGAATTCAAGGAAGCGGTAGAGCACTGGCGTAAGTTGGTTCCAAATGAGACAGCCCAAGCTTGGAGTGACACTGAGCAAGAGTTACTTGATTCCATGCAAGCACAAGCTGTTGAACTCGAATTCTCTGCTGCAGAGCCTGTTTGGAAGAATTTAAGTGCAAGTAAAGTGAATCAGATTGTGATGCATTTAAGCGAACAGATTCTGGAGCTGGAATACACACTGATTCCTTACGGCCTTCATGTACTTGGTAGTCCGCTTAGCATGGAGCAAAGCTTAGATATGTTGGTGAGCTTCTTATCCGTTCAAGAGGGCGAGCTCAAAAATATTGATCGAGCTAGCATTGAAAAGTTGATCAATAGCGATAGTTTGGAGCAGTTTGTAAAACCCCAAAAAATGAATCTGACTCCTGCGCTACGTACCGAGCTAGAACAATTGCTTGCGGTATTCAGTGAGCTACAAGCTGATAGCGAAATGCAGGGTGTGATGAAGGCCTTAGAGGGGCGCTATATTCGCCCAGCACCTGGTGGCGATGTCCTTCGTAACCCGCAAGTATTACCAACTGGTCGAAATATTCATGGCTTCGATCCTTTCCGTATTCCAAGTAAATTTGCAATGAAGGATGGTCTAGCTCAAGCGAATATGCTATTGGATCGTTATAAAGCAGATGGTAATTCATTGCCAGAGTCGATTGCGATGGTCTTGTGGGGAACTGATAACCTCAAAACTGAAGGTGGTCCGATTGCCCAGATTTTGGCGCTGATGGGTGCATTACCACGCTTTGATAGCTTCGGCAGATTAGCTGGCGCTCAACTAGTCTCTTTAGAAGAGTTGGGTAGGCCCAGAATTGACGTCATGGTTTCTATTTCAGGAATATTCAGAGATCTGATGCCTTTGCAAATCCGCATTCTTGCAGAGGCAGCCTACTTAGCGGCTTGTGCTGATGAGCCTCTCGAGCAAAACTTTATTAAAAAACATACCTTGGCGTATCAAGCTCAAAATGGCTGTGATCTTGAGACTGCTGCGCTACGGGTCTTTGGCAATGCTGAGAGTGCCTACGGTGCCAATGTCAATATGATGATTGATAACGGTTTATGGAAAGATGAAAACGAGTTAGCTGAAACTTATACTCGTCGTAAAAGCTTTGCATACGGAAGAACCGGTGTACCCATGCTACAAAGCGAGCTTCTCAATAATATCCTTGCTGATGTTGAGCTCACTTATCAAAACCTGGACTCCATTGAGCTTGGTGTCACCACAATTGATACTTATTTTGATACCTTGGGTGGCGTTAGTAGGGCAGTCAGAAGAGCAAAGGGCGGAAAAGCAGCGCCTGTGTATATCGGCGATCAAACCCGCGGTACTGCCGTAGTCAGAACACTTAATGAGCAGGTATCGCTAGAGACCCGTTCACGCATGCTCAATCCAAAGTGGTACGAAGGCATGCTTAAGCATGGTTACGAGGGCGTTCGCCAGCTAGAGAGTCACTTAACTAATACTGTTGGCTGGTCTGCTACGACCGGTCAAGTAGAGCCTTGGGTGTATCAGCACCTGACACAGACATTCATATTAGATCCAGAAATGCGGGAGCGATTGATGAAGCTTAATCCAGCTTCATCAGCAAAAGTTGCAAGTCGACTATTGGAAGCATCAGAAAGAAATTATTGGAAGCCAGAGCCATCAGTATTAGAGACCTTGCGTCGCGTTGCTAATGACTTTGAAGATCGACTTGAAGGCGTTTATGAGGGAGTACCTATTTAATGAATACAGTTAGCGTGCCAGTTTCTTCGATTAACACTCGAAGTAAGCCAACCGATGGCGAGGGGAGCTTGCAAGTTCACCTGGATCCCAATGAAAAAATTGGGAATGCCAAAGTATTCGCAATTTATGGCAAAGGGGGGATTGGTAAGAGCACAACCTCTTCTAATTTGTCTGCAGCGTTTTCATTGCTGGGTAAGCGGGTTATTCAGATTGGTTGCGATCCAAAGCATGACTCCACTTTTACGCTGACTAAAAAACTAGTCCCTACCGTCATTGATATTCTAGAGTCAGTGGACTTTCATTCGGAAGAGCTCAGAGTAGAAGACTTTGTCTACGAAGGCTTTAATGGAGTGATGTGCGTAGAAGCTGGTGGCCCACCTGCAGGAACCGGTTGCGGTGGCTACGTTGTGGGTCAGACTGTAAAGCTTTTGAAAGAGCATCACCTACTCGAAGATACCGACATTGTTATTTTTGACGTCTTAGGCGATGTGGTGTGTGGTGGCTTTGCTGCCCCGTTACAGCATGCTGACAGAGCCTTAATTGTTGCCGCCAATGATTTTGATTCCATTTTTGCGATGAACCGAATTGTTCAAGCTATCAGTGCTAAAGCAAAAAACTATAACGTGCGTTTGGGTGGTGTGATCGCCAATCGAAGCGCGGATACAGACCAGATTGATAAGTTCAATACGCGAGTCGGTTTAAAAACAATGGCGCACTTTCCGGATCTCGATGCGATTCGTAAAAGCCGCCTCAAAAAATGTACCGTTTTTGAAATGGAATCAACTCCAGAGATTGAGAAGGTCAAGGATGAATACATGCGTTTAGCTGCTAGCCTACTTTTAGACGACGATCCTTTGCTGACAGAGTCACTCAAAGACCGTGAAATATTTGACTTACTAGGATTTGATTAATCATGAGCGCTATTTCTTATTTAAATAGACGTAGTAAGTTGCAGGACTATTTTGATCGGACTGCAAACGATGCTTGGGCAAAATTAACTTCTGATGCTCCGGTGAGTGGAATCAGGGCAACAGTCAGAGCAGGGCGCGACCAAATGCGCTCAAATCTGATTGCACGCCTGCCAGAGTCATTAAGTGGAAAACGAATTCTAGATGCAGGCTGCGGCACCGGTGCATTGGCTTTGGAATTAGCCCAAAAAGGGGCTAGTGTTGTTGCGATTGATTTATCGCCCAATCTCATTGAGTTAGCTAAAGAGAGAATTGCTCCAGCTGATCGTCAAAATATTGACTTTAGATCCGGCGATATGCTCGATGACAGCTTAGGTGAATTTGATTACGTAGTGGGCATGGATTCTATGATCCATTACTGCGCGGATGATATGTTGGTCGTGCTTGAAAAGTTGGCGCCCCGAGTTTCGCATAAGATTGTATTTACTTTCGCACCAAGCACCTTGCCACTTGAAGTGATGATTCGCGTTGGCCGCCTATTTCCTAGAAAAGATCGGGCACCATTTATAGAGCCTATAAGCCAAACTAAGCTAAGTAAGTTAATCGATGAATCACCCTGGTTTGTGGATTGGAAAATACCCCACACCCAATTAGTTTCCAGTGGTTTTTATAAGTCACAACTCATGGAGCTTGAAAAAGTATCATGATCAATCTGTCAAAGATGGCTAAGACATGGACGAGGATTGATCCTCGCTTTCTGCCTTTTGCTGACGTGGCGACCCCAGATTTACCTCTGAGTCGCCTCTTAAGACTATCTTTGTTTCAAGTTTCGGTAGGTATGGCTACCGCCTTATTGGTTGGCACCTTAAACCGAGTCATGATTGTTGAGTTACACATGGATGCTTGGATGGTGGCCTTAATGGTTGCCCTCCCACTCATCTTTGCCCCATTTAGGGCTTTGATTGGCCACAAGTCAGATACCCATAGATCCATATTAGGCTGGAGAAGAGTTCCTTATATTTGGATCGGGACTTGGTTGCAGTTTGGTGGCTTGGCCATCATGCCTTTTGCACTCATTATCCTGTCTGGAGACACTCACTGGCCCGCTTGGTTTAGCTACCTTGGTAGTGCGTTGGCATTTTTACTGGTCGGCGCAGGAATGCAAACTACCCAAACTGCTGGCTTAGCTCTTGCAACAGATTTGGCGGACGCCAAAAATCGCCCCCGTGTGGTTGCCATGATGTACGTCATGCTGCTCTTTGGTATGGTTTTAAGCGGTGTGATGTTTAGCATCTTCCTAGATCCGTTTAGCCCGATTCAGTTAATTAAGGTGATTCAGGGAGTTGCACTCATTACTTTATTACTCAATTTATTTGCCTTGTGGAAGCAAGAAGCAAGGCAGCCTAAAAATACTGCGCCATCTATTGTTCAGCCTAAGTTCTCACAAAGTTGGAGTGAGTTCATTAAGGCGCCACAGGTTCGTCGCTTCCTCATCATGCT
>JBEGUE010000092.1:0-7546 GCA_041179045.1 Pseudomonadota bacterium | reverse complement strand
GCAGATATTCTGCGTAAGCATGCTCTGGAGAAGTTCAATTTATCCCTAGGTACAGGCCTTGGAAAAATTAAAGGAAAGGCCTTCCGTATCGGTCATTTAGGTGACTGCAATGAGCTCAGTCTGATGGCTGCGCTCAGTGGAGTGGAGATGAGTTTGGGTGCGATGGGCTATAAGCCCAAGGCAAGCGGTGTTGTTGCCGCCCAAGAATTTCTAAAATAATCAGTAAGTTGGGCGTAAATGGGGTGTCGGCAGGTGGATCAATTGGCTCACACCCCTTATAATTCAAGTACTTATATAGATAGTACTTTCATCAAATAAAACTTATTCGAGACAGAAAGATTTCACATGTTGGCAACTAAACCCTATTTAACCCAGGCTGATGTTCAAAAGATTTTGGATGCAGCGGATAAGCATGCTGCAGCAAATAACTGGGCAGTAACGATTGCTGTTTGTGATGATGGCGGCCACTTGTTGGGTCTAACTCGTCGCGATGGTTGCGCACCTGTGTCTGCATACATTGCTCAAGAAAAAGCGCGTACTGCTGCAATGGGCAAACGCGAGAGCCGTGTATATGAAGAGATTATTAATAACGGACGCATTTCCTTTTTATCTGCCCCACATATTTCGGGCATGTTAGAGGGTGGCGTCAATATCGAGGTAAATGGGTTTACCATCGGCGCAGTCGGCGTTTCCGGCGTTAAATCGACTGAGGATGCCGAAACCGCGAAGGCCGGCATTGCAGCCATTCTGTAAGTTACCTTGATAAATACTGTTCCTGAAATAAATTCCCCTACCGGCGCTGCTCCAAGCAGCGCCACCCCAGCAACAATTACCTTTGCTGACTTTGGCTTAGATCCAAAGATTCAAAAAGCGGTATCTGAGCAGGGTTACAACACCCCAACTCCGATTCAAGCGCAAGCCATCCCGCATGTTTTGGCGGGAAGTGATTTGATGGGCGCGGCGCAAACGGGTACCGGTAAAACAGCTGCGTTTGTATTGCCGATTATTCAAAAGATTCTGCGCCATGCTAGTAGTAGTGCTTCACCTGCTCGCCATCCGATCCGCGCTTTGGTGCTAACTCCGACGCGTGAGTTGGCCGTTCAGGTTGCTGAGAATGCAGCGAGTTATTCCAAGCACACTGATTTGCGTGCTGCTGTGGTTTACGGTGGCGTGGATATGAAAGAGCAAGTCGCTATATTGCGTGGTGGTGTCGAGATCTTGATTGCTACCCCGGGACGCTTGCTAGATCACATTGGTTCTAAAGTAGCCAACCTGTCTCAAGTAGAAATTCTGGTGCTAGACGAAGCTGATCGCATGCTCGATATGGGCTTCTTGCCGGACTTACAGCGCATCATTGATTTGATTCCAGCTCAGCGCCAAACCCTCTTGTTCTCAGCAACGTTCTCGCCTGAGATTAAGAAGTTGGCACAAAGTTATTTGCGCACACCGGTGACCGTTGAAGTGGCGCGCCAAAATGCTGCGGCAGATACCGTGAAGCAAGTAGTGCATATGGTGGCTAGTGCTGACAAGCAACAGGCGATTGTAAAAGTGCTTGAAGCGCGTACTCGTCAAGGCTTATCTCGTCAATGCATCATCTTTACCAACAGCCGTTTGGGTTGTGCAAGGCTTGCTCGTTCATTGGAGCGTGATGGCATCAAGGCTGGTGCGATTCATGGTGACAAGAGTCAGGGTGAGCGCACTCTCACTTTAGATGCCTTTAAGTCTGGAGCGATTGAGGCCTTAGTTGCAACTGATGTGGCTGCTCGCGGTTTAGATATTCCGTCTATGCCTTGCGTGATTAATCATGAGTTGCCATTTAATGCGGAAGATTTCATTCACCGTATTGGTCGTACAGGTCGCGCTGGTAGTAAGGGCGATGCGATTGCATTGGTTGATGCCAGTGAAAAACGTTTACTCGACGATATTGAAAAGTTGATGAAGCGCAAGTTGGACATTCAGCCACTGCCTGAAGGCAGCTCCCGTCCCGCTCCCGCTTCCAGTAGGAATTCATCGAGATCAGATGCGCCCGCAAAAATGTCAGATCCATTTTTCTATAAGCCTTACGAGCCTAGCGCAGCAGCCAAGCCATTATCAGAGGCTGACAATCCTGCAGAGAAAAAAGTGGGCATTACTCCTGCCAAACCGGCTGTTGGCGCCTTACTTGGCGGTTTTAAGAAAAAATAAATTTCTGTCCCAAGCCTGGGTGGCCGCCAAAAGCCACTCAGCAATCGAAGTTTCCTTTCCATCCGGAAGATCCCTCAGTCCTAAATGCCTTGCGGCTTTACGTAATTCTTGTAAAGCCTGCTGCGCATTCTCAGTCTGAATGGCGCTTGCTAGAGTTTGTTTGCTGAGTTTTTCGCCATGCTCATCCAGCACCAGGGGTAGATGTAGATAACTCGGAGTTTGATATCCCAAGACTCTTTGCAGATAAATTTGTCGCGCTGTGTTGTTCAGTAAATCTGCCCCGCGTACAGTATGCGTAATGCCTTGCTCAGCATCATCCACCACAACGGCCAGTTGGTAGGTGTACACACCATCCCGACGGCGCAATACAAAATCTCCTACTGCTCGGTTGAGATCTTGAGTTTGCTTACCTAAGGCAAGATCTTCGAAATCAACGATAAGCCCTGGCGGTAGGGCAAGTCGCCAAGCCACTTCAGTTGCCGATCTTTCCGCCTCATCGAAGCTACCCATTTGATGGGGGCGACAGATTCCCGGGTAAACCATCTCTTGATTGCGGGGAGTGGTTACGCCATGTGCTTCTAGAGTACTTGCAATCTCTTGTCGGGAGCAGGTGCAGGGGTAGATGATTTGGAGCCCATTTAAGCGCTCTAGAGCCTTTTTATAGCGATCTTGGTGCTGAGATTGCCAAGTTGGCTCCTCATCCCAAGTGAGGCCGCAGGCAAGCAATTGGCGCAGGATTTCTTGATCTGCCCCCAAAATACAGCGGGGAGCGTCTAAATCCTCCATTCTGATTAGCCATTTCCCGTTATTTTTACGGGCATCTAACCAGCTTCCCAGAGCGGCAACGAGCGATCCTGCATGAAGCGGGCCGGTGGGCGAGGGGGCAAATCGCCCGCGATAGCCGTCGGCTGGGGATGAGGGGTTTTTGAAGTTCAGCACAGCTAAAATGATCTCATGGCTTCACCCCGTTTTGTTCATCTGCGCGTCCATTCCGAGTTTTCAATTACGGATGGTGTCGTTCGCATTGACGATGCGGTAGCTGCTGCTGAAAAAGATGGCATGGGCGCCTTAGCCCTCACCGACTTAAGTAATTTATTTGGTCTGGTCCGTTTTTATAGTGCTGCACGCTCTGGCGGAATTAAGCCCATTGCGGGTGCAGATGTTTGGGTGAGTAATCCTCAAGACCCAGATCAACCTCATCGCCTGTTACTCCTGGTTCAAAACCACTCTGGCTATCTCAATTTATGCCAGCTCTTAAGCAAGGCCTCCCTTGAGAATCAATCCCGAGGCCGAGCTGAGGTTGATCTCAAATGGTTTAGCGAGCCAGCCTCAAAGGCTGAAGATAAAGCTGCAAAAAGAACCCTGTCGTATGGATTAATTGCACTTTCGGGCGGGCGCTGGGGTGATGTTGGTGCTGCGCTCCTGGCTGGTCAAGAAGACCTAGCTCAAGATGCTGCTAAGCGTTGGGCGAGCTTATTTCCAAATGCTTTTTACATTGAAGTGCAGCGCGGTGGCCATCCTCAGGATGAACAGCAACTTCAGTTAGCTTGCCACCTTGCTAGTGAAATGGATTTACCGATTGTTGCCACACACCCTGTGCAGTTTATGCAGCGCACGGATTTTATAGCCCATGAGGCCCGAGTCTGTATTGCAGAAGGCGAGCTGTTAGGTAATCCTCGTCGCACTAAGAAATTTAATGAAGAGCAATATTTTTTATCTCAAGAGGAGATGGAAAAGCGCTTTGCAGATTTACCGGTCGCACTTGCAAACTCAGTAGAGATTGCCAAGCGCTGTAATCTCTCTTTGACTTTGGGTCAGCCGCGTTTGCCGGATTTCCCAACGCCACCGGGTATTACGCTGGACGATTATTTATTGCAGCAATCGGAGATTGGTTTAAAGCGCCATATGGAGCGCAATTTCCCTGATCCGGAAGAGCGTGTCAAAGAAGAGACTCGTTATCACGAGCGTCTCGTTTTTGAGGTAAAGACCATCGCTCAAATGGGTTTCCCGGGCTACTTCCTGATTGTTGCGGACTTCATTAATTGGGCAAAAAATAATGGCGTACCAGTTGGCCCCGGTCGTGGATCTGGTGCTGGCTCTTTAGTTGCCTATTCACTCGGCATTACCGATCTGGACCCGCTGCGTTACAACCTCCTCTTTGAGCGCTTCCTCAATCCTGAGCGGGTATCGATGCCCGACTTCGATATTGATTTTTGCCAGCATGGGCGCGATCGTGTGATTCAGTACGTAAAAGATAAATACGGAAAAGATGCGGTTAGTCAAATTGCTACCTTTGGAACAATGGCAGCACGCGCAGCAATTCGTGACGTTGGTCGTGTACTCGAGCAAGGCTATAACTTCGTTGACGGTATTGCGAAATTAATTCCGAACAAGCCAGGTCAATACATGACGATTGAAATGGCCAAGAAGGAAGAAAAGCAATTAGGCGAGCGAGAAAAGAATGAAGATGAAGTGCGTCAACTGTTATCTCTCGCGCAACAGCTAGAAGGAATGACCCGTAACGTGGGTATGCATGCTGGTGGTGTATTAATTGCACCGGGTCGTTTGACCGACTTTTGCCCACTCTATACCCAAGAGGCGAAAGATTCTAAAGATCAAGAGAGTGGCTCCGTCATCAGTCAATTTGATAAAGATGACGTCGAAGCGATCGGCTTAGTCAAGTTCGACTTCCTAGGTTTAACTACCCTAACGATTTTGGCGGCCGCTGAGAAGTGGATTAAGACACTGCATGCCGACCGTAAAGATTGGAATATCGGTGAAATTGCACTTGATGATCAAAAAGCTTTTGAAGTCTTAAAGAATGCGAATACGGTCGCCGTCTTCCAGCTAGAAAGTCGCGGCATGCAAGGCATGCTTCGTGAAGCCAAGCCTGACCGCTTTGAGGACATTATTGCGCTCGTTGCACTCTACCGTCCCGGCCCAATGGATTTGATCCCAGACTTTATTGAGCGTAAACACGGCCGACAAAAAGTAGAGTATCCGGATCCTCGGATTGAGCCAGTTCTGCAAGAGACCTACGGCATCATGGTCTACCAAGAGCAGGTGATGCAGATGGCGCAGATGATCGGCGGCTATTCACTCGGTGGCGCTGATATGTTGCGCCGTGCGATGGGTAAGAAGAAGCCCGAAGAGATGGCGCAGCATCGCAAGATTTTTAGTGATGGCGCAAAAGCAGGCGGCATTACTGAGGGCAAAGCCAACGAGATTTATGATTTGATGGAGCGTTTTGCAGGCTATGGATTTAACAAATCCCATGCTGCTGCCTATGCGCTCTTGGCCTATCAAACTGCTTGGCTAAAAGCCTACTACCCCGCTGAATTTATGGCAGCCAACTTATCGCTCGCAATGGATGACACCGATAAGGTAAAGATTCTGTATGACGATTGCTTGGCAAACAATATCCGTGTGTTCTCGCCAGATATTAATACTGGCGTTTACGTATTTACACCATTGCGTGCGCCAGATGCTGCTCCTGATTCCCCAATTAGCCATATTCGTTATGGATTAGGTGCGGTTAGGGGAACTGGTGAAGCGGCAATCGAAGTGATTGTGAAGGCGCGAGAGACTGGCGGCCCCTTTAAGGATTTATTTGATTTCTGCGCGCGCGTGGATCGTAGGCAGGTCAACCGTCGTGCAATTGAGGCTTTGATGCGCGCTGGTGCTTTTGATAGTTTGTATAAAGATGCTATTCCTGCTGGTGGAAATCTTTACGATATTCGATCTACTTTATTGGCTTCCCTTGCGCGCGCAATTGAAGCTGCCGAACAGGCCGAGGCCTCAATTAATCAAGTGAGTTTGTTTGAGGTGGCCGGGGAAGATGATCGCCACTTGCCAGAGTTAGTCCGTGAATTACCCTGGTCTGAAAAGAAACGACTCCAGGATGAGAAAAGCGCTCTTGGACTTTGTTTGACTGGCCATATGTTTGATGCCTATCGCGATGAGACGGCACATTTCATTCGACAGCCATTAGCTAAGGTGACCGAGGGCAAGGATCAGTTGATTGCCGGAATTATTACCTCTGCTCGTATGCTCACTGGTCAGCGCGGTCGAATGATGATTGCAACGATTGATGATGGCACTGCTGCGATTGAAGTAACGCTATACAGCGAAGTCTATGAACCTAATCGTTCTTGGCTCAAAGAAGATGAGTTATTGGTGGCCAAAGTCAATATCACTCCGGATAAGTTTTCTGGCGGAGTGCGCATCGTTTCTGAGGCGGTGATGGATATCACGGGGGCTCGTATGCGTTTTGCGCGCAACCTTCATTTGTCGATCGATTCAGCGATTGACCTCCAATCCTTACGTAGCCAAATTGGACCTTACTTGATGAGTAATCGGGTGCGCGATCCCAGGTTGGGTCCTGCAGCAGCTTCTATGCCAAGTGCTAGTGAAGGCATGAAAGGCTTAATGCTGACTGCTGCAGTCACCACCAGTGGTGGAGCCTGTCTGATGCAGTTCCCGGAAGAGTTGCGGATTTATCCAGATGATGCTTGCCTACATAGTTTGAATCAAATTTTGGCGGCTAAGCAATCTAATGTCGTCCAGGTTCAGTACCACTGAGCACGCATTTTTATTGCTTTGTAGCGCTTTGCAGTGCTTCGATCACTTGATTTGGAGCTAGCTGGTCCAAGCATTCGCTGTTACTACTTGCGCGATCCTCGCAACCTGCTTTGCGGCAGGGAACGCATTCACCAGGCCCTTGCAGGATTGTGATATTGCCAACTGTCTGCGAACGAGATCTTAATTGATATGGCTGTTCACCAATAAAACCATTGGGCCATGGCCCAAAGTTAGTGGGTGGTGTTGGACCAAATAGAGCAATGGTGGGTGTATTACATGCGGCTGCTAAATGTGTAATGGAAGTGTCTACCCCGACATAAGCTATTGCTCCACGAATCAACGTTCCTGCTTGCGGGATCGTGAGTAAGCCCGCGGTATCAACAACATGCTTGCGGGTTTCTTCATCAAGTAATGAAAGAATATCTTGATTGAGTTGGAGATCTTGCTTCGCAGGGGATGCGCTCAGCACTACTTGCCAACCTTGTTTTGTTATCCATGTGAGTAATGTTTGCCAATACGCAAGTGGCCAGCGTTTATATGCGGTTAAAGGTCCAGGGTGAACTACTACGTAAGGCGAGTCAAGTTGAGAGGCAATGCTCGGGGTAATCGGATCACCAGCCGGAGCTGTTACTGAAACTGGTTTCTTAAATAATTCCGGTGGATTTTGATAAAAGATATCAAGTAGGCGAAGCTTTTCAGTAATGACATGCTGAGCAAAATAATCTACGTCAACTGTGTACAAGCTGATAGCCTTTTTCCAAGCATTTTGTTTATCACTCTT
>JBEGUE010000091.1:0-7067 GCA_041179045.1 Pseudomonadota bacterium | reverse complement strand
ACGGCCAATAGAAGGCTCGCAGTCAGCATTGCAGGGAAATATTAAAATTGCACATTATCCGAGTAGAATAAACTGATCTGATAACTTGATCTAATATGAATTACACCAACTCAGATGTCCCTAGTGGCAAATGCTCAGTCTGTGTACTAGGTCAGTTTTGCTTGCCAGTGGGCATTAGCCCATCTGATATTGCCAAGATTGATACTCTTGTTAAAGAGCGGGTTCATCTACAAAAAGGTGAAAGTCTCTACCGTCACGGCGACCCACTTTCTGCGGTTTACAGCATTCGCTTTGGCACTCTCAAGACTGAGTATGGATTAGAAGATGGTCGTCAACAGGTGCTCGGCTTTCATCTACCTGGGGAGATCTTAGGGCTTGATGGGATCGGAGAAGGTAGCTATCAATCCGAAGCGATTGCCCTAGAAGAAAGTGAAGTGTGCATTATTCGCTATGAGGCATTTGAGGACCTAGCACGCCAAATTCCAATGCTGCAAAAGCAATTTCACCGCATTCTGAGTCGCGAACTCACACAAGATCAACGTCACCTACTCTCACTCGGTAGTTTGCGTGCAGAGGAGCGTTTAGCCACCTTCTTGCTGAATCTTTCTCAACGCCTAGCTGCACGAGGCTACCTCAATAATGAATTTGATTTGCGTATGAGTCGAGTGGAAATTGGTAGTTATCTCGGTATTCAGATTGAAACAGTGAGCCGGATGCTCTCACGATTTGCCGAATCAGGACTGATTCAAATTAAACAACGTCATATCAAGCTGATTGATATGGATGGACTATATCAACTAGCAGGCATCCCAAACCCTGAACGTACAGTTCAGATCAAACCATGCGTTATTTGAGATCTATATTAAGCTTTTATCTGAGTTCTTCGTGTCAGGATTAATCCCCGGAAGAATATAGGCTGTAAGCGCGCTCGAAAATGAGCAAAAAATCCAGATAAGAAAAAATCCAATGGTGTAAATACCTTCATCCGAAATATTGGGGTGACTGCCAAAAAACAATAGCTCAGCCGGATGCACAATACTGAAGAGCAGGCCTTCAGCCAAGATGGAGACCAGGAATGAAGGCCACATAATCCAGATGAATAGGCGGTACTTCATTTGCGGTCTTGTTCCACTTTAAGTTGCTCCACTTTGAGTCCACGCTTCACCACACCATCTCGTACTGGCTTATCTGTGTAAAGATTGACTGCCAAATAAATAGTAATCACACAGCCAATAGCGGCAACTGCTGGACCACTGATCAGCAGCCAGGGCCAAAGCTGTTTAAACCAAGGCTTATTAGTCGTATGTTCTGGCATATTTATCCTCTCTCTATCTTTCGCTATACAGCTTAGCGGGGAATAATAAAACTCGATTTTTCATCGCGGACTCTGGTAATAAACTCGTTACCAGATACCTCTTGCCCAATCACATCAAAGTGAATTGGGTAATTACCAGGCTCATGCGCACCCACAGTAGTACTGACTTTTACCGGAATCAACAGATTACTGGCCGGGGCTACTGCAATCTCCGTAACCAGCTCTCCTTGAGAATTGAGTATTCTTAAATCAGATAAGCCACTTGCCTTAAGCTGCACATTCATATTATTTTCTGATGCATTCATGATCTGAATACGGTAAATATTTTCGATGCGTACACCATCCACTTCACGAGCCAATGCGCCTCGATCACGCATCACATCGACCCTTAAAGGATTGCGAGTAATTAATGAGATTAAGAAGGCGCTGGAAAGCACGGTAATAAAGGCAATGTAGATCAAAACCCGTGGACGCAAAATATGCCGTATCGCACTTTGATTGCTTTCTTTTTCTTCAATAGCGCGCTCGGTTGTATAGCGAATCAAGCCTTTTGGGTAATCCACTTTTTCCATGACCTGATCGCAAGCATCAATACAAGCGCCACAACCAATACACATATATTGCAGACCATCACGAATATCAATGCCAGTTGGGCAAACTTGTACACAAATACTGCAATCTACGCAATCGCCAAGACCGAGAGTTGCATGATCCGCTGACTTGTTACGACTCCCCCGGGGCTCGCCACGAACTTTATCGTAGGTAACTAAGAAAGTATCCTTATCGACCATCACGCTTTGAAAGCGTGCATAAGGGCACATATATTTACACACTTGCTCGCGCATGAAACCAGCATTACCCCAGGTTGCAAAGCTGTAGAAACACAACCAAAAGGTTTGCCATGGGCCAAGTGATAAATGGAGAATCGCCGTAGCGAGGGTTTCAATTGGAGTGAAATAGCCAATGAAAGTAAATCCTGTCAGGAAGGCTACTAAGAGCCACAGAAAATGCTTAGTAATTTTGAGGCGCCACTTACGGATACCCCAAGGCCAATCTTCGCCATCTAAGCGAATACGGGCAAATCGATCGCCCTCAACCTGACGCTCAATCCACATAAAGATTTCGGTATAGACCGTTTGGGGACAGGCGTATCCACAAAATAATCGGCCTGCAATAGCGGTAAATAAAAAGAGTGCTAAAGCAGAGAGAATTAATAGCAGCGTGAGATAGATGACATCCTGTGGCCACAGCACGAGGCCAAAGATATAAAACTTACGCTGAATTAAATCAAAAAGTACCGCTTGACGACCATTCCAACTAATCCAAGGAAGACCATAAAATAATAATTGCGTTGCAAACACTAGGATGAGGCGCCAACGAGCAAATAAGCCGCTAACAGATCGTGGATAAATCTTTCGCCTGATCTCGTAAAGAGATTGCTCAATCACATCTATTGGAATAGGCTTGCCTACTGGCGAATGATCTGACACTAATTACTTCGCTGTTGCCGTCTTATTGTTGGACAAACCCCAAACATAAGCTGTCAAAAGATGGATTTTTTCAGGGCTCAGTACTTTATCTTGCGACGGCATCATAGCCATCCGGCCTTTAGTGAGAGTCTCTACAATAGTTGCCTCTGATCCACCATATAGCCAAGTCTTATCAGTCAGGTTAGGTGCACCCATGGCAATATTACCTTTGCCATCTACACCATGACAAGCTACGCAGTTGGATTTAAATAGTTCTGCACCACGAGCCACTTTTGCATTATCAGCAGATAGGCCGGACAAACTACGAACATAGTTAGCTAAATCTACAATCTGCGCACTCTCGAGATGTCCATATGCAGGCATCACCCCATTGCGGCCGTTAATGAGGGTCGTCTTAATATTTTCAGGAGATCCACCATAAAGCCAGTCACCATCAGTTAAATTTGGAAAGCCTTTAGAGCCGCCCGCATCTGAACCATGGCACTGGGCACAAGAGTTCAAAAATAAACGCTGACCCATTTCACGGGCCTTGGGATCGGCGGCAACTTCTTCGATATCCATCTTCACGTATTTTGCGTATACAGGCTTTAACTCATCATTTGCCTCTGTCATAGAGCTCATCAAAGCGCTGTCAGTGGTATAGCCCACTACTCCCGGAAATGAACCCAAACCTGGAAATAAAACTAGGTAGACCAAGGCAAAGATACAAGATAACAAGAACATCCAAGCCCACCAGCGCGGTAATGGATTATTGAGTTCGCGCAAATCGCCATCCCATACATGACCTGTATCCGCTACTGCACCATCTGCCGTATGAATTACCTTGGCCTTGCGTTGTGAAGCCAGGAGCCAAATACACCAAACAATACCCACTAGTGAAACTAGCGCGATGTAGTTACTCCAACCGCTATTGAAAAAGTCACTCATGATTTGTCCTTACTAAATTCATCTGGGAGATCAAATGGCAGTTCGGCTGATTCTTCATTGGCAGACTTTCTACCTGGTGACCAAGCCCACCAAACAATCCCTACAAAAAAGGCGAGTCCAATGACGGTCGAAAAAGCGGAGAGATAGGCTGTGATCTGTTCCATTTGATTTATTTCACAACAACTTCATCAACCATGATGTAGCGACGATTAATACCTAAACCTTGTAGGTAGGCAATCAAAGCATCTTCTTCAGTCTTGCCTTCTAACTCCTTAGGCGCTTCTGCAATCATTTCGTCAGTGTAAGGAACGCCTAAACGACGCATTGCTACCATATGAGACTGAATTGAAGAGGCATCGGCAGCGCTCTTCTGCAACCAAGGATATCCAGGCATATTGGATTCAGGAACCACATCACGCGGGTTACGCAAGTGGATACGATGCCAATCATCAGAGTAACGAGCGCCTACACGAGCCAAGTCAGGACCAGTACGTTTACTACCCCATAGGAAAGGGCGATCAAATACTGACTCGCCAGCCAAAGAGTAAGGGCCGTAACGCTCAACTTCTGAACGCAATGTGCGGATCTGCTGAGAATGGCAGCCAACACAACCTTCACGCTGGTAGATATCGCGGCCTGCCAAACGCAATGCCGTGTATGGCGTTACTCCAGGGCTTGGTTCAGTTGTGGTGTGCTGAAAAAATAGAGGGACGATTTGTACTAAACCAGCAATTGACACCACAATAATGGTAGCAATAATTAACCAGCCAACATTTTTTTCAAGCGTTCCATGGGAAAAGAATTTATTTTCGCTAGACATTTTTCTTTCCCTTATTGAGCAGTCACAGATGCTTGTGGAATCGGGGCATTGACGAATGGTTTACCAATCACCGTCTTGTAAACGTTATATGCCATCAAGAACATACCGCCTAAGTAACAGAGGCCGCCTAACAAACGAATCACATAGAAAGGATAGGTTGCTTTTACAGACTCAACAAAGCTATAAGTCAATGTACCGTCTGGTTCAAACGCTCTCCACATCAAGCCTTGCATTACTCCAGCAATCCACATTGCAGCGATGTACAGCACAACACCAATCGTAGCGATCCAGAAATGCACCTCAATCAAGCGGGTGCTGTACATGTCTTTCTGCCCAACTAAACGGGGGATGAGGTAGTACAGAGAGCCAATCGTAATCATGGCAACCCACCCGAGGGCGCCTGAGTGAACGTGGCCAATAGTCCAGTCGGTGTAATGTGACAGGCTATTTACAGTCTTGATAGACATCATTGAACCCTCAAACGTAGACATGCCGTAAAAAGACAATGCCACTACCAAGAATTTCAAGATGGGATCAGTGCGCAATTTAAACCAAGCACCAGATAAAGTCATGATGCCGTTGATCATGCCGCCCCATGATGGCGCCAATAAAATAATGGAGAACACGGTTCCAAGTGACTGAGTCCAGTCAGGCAAGGAGGTGTGCTGTAGATGATGGGGGCCCGCCCACATGTAGGTAAAGTTCAAAGCCCAAAAGTGGACGATGGATAAGCGATATGAATAGATTGGGCGCTCTGCCTGCTTAGGAATGAAGTAATACATCATGCCCAAGAAACTAGTGGTTAAGAAGAAACCGACTGCATTGTGGCCGTACCACCACTGCACCATCGCATCTTGCACACCAGCATATGCGGAATAAGATTTCCACATGCTCGCTGGCATTTCTAAATTGTTAAAAATATGCAGAATGGCAATCGTCAGGATATACGCACCAAAGAACCAATTAGAGACATAAATATGCTTTGTTTTACGTTTCATAATGGTGCCAAAAAACACCACTGCGTAGGCAACCCAAACCAAAGTGATTAGGATGTCAATTGGCCACTCTAGCTCTGCGTACTCTTTAGAGCTTGATAAACCCAGAGGCAAGGTAATTGCTGCCAGCACAATCACCAACTGCCAACCCCAAAAAGTAAAGGCTGCTAGCTTGTCACAAAAGAGCCTTGCCTGGCATGTGCGCTGAACGATGTAATAAGAGGTTGCGAATAAGGCCGATCCACCGAATGCGAAGATGACAGCATTGGTATGTAATGGACGTAATCGACCATAGCTTAGCCATGGGATATTAAAGGTGATATCAGGCCAAATAAGCTGTGCCGCGAGGATAACTCCTACGAGCATACCCACAATTCCCCAAAGTACCGTAACGATGGCAAATTGGCTGACAACCTTGTAATTAAAGGTATCTTGGTTGCTCCCCACGGTAAGTCCCATGGTTTCTCCTTTTTTGTGACCTAACAGCGACATAATTCAAACAGACTGAATTCATTATCAAAGTAAGCTTGGTAGGTCGTTTTGATCTATATCAAAAAGGATGCGTGCATTTACGTTTTTTGCAACTGGAGTGACTTATATGTGTTACTTGACTACTAAAAAATAGAGTTATTTTTTATAACAATCATTCATATTTTTAGATTGAGGTGTGTCGTCATCCATCAAAATCGCCTCCCCTGGACCCTCTAGATCGTCGAATTGACCTGCTTTTACAGACCAAAAGAAAATCCAGGCCAAGAGCCCGACTAAGAGCAGGGAAATAGGGATCAAGAGAAAAAGGCTTTCCATCCCTCCAGTCTATGCCTTTCTGAGTCGCCAGGCGTTTAATGTGACCGCTAAGGAGGATAGAGACATGCCGATACCAGCAACCCAGGGATTGACCCACCCCATCATCGCCACTGGAATGGCTAGCAAGTTGTAGACCAGCGCCCAAATTAAGTTTTCCTTAATAACCCGCTGCGCCTTATCAGCGAGTAATAGCGATTTAGCCAAGGGCTCTAAGGAGCTTGCTGTCAAAATCGCATCTGCCCCCGCCGAAGCGAGTGGTGCACCAGCTCCAACAGCAATAGAAACATCTGCTCTTGCCAATAAAGGGGCATCGTTGATACCATCACCAATTGCCCAGACAAAACGGCTTTCATTTTGTAAGCTCTCAATATAGTGATATTTATCTTCCGGTGAGCAAGCGCCTTTGAATCTATCGATACCAACTTGATGCGCCCACCATGCTACCGTCGCAGGATCATCCCCTGAAACTAAATGCACAGTAATCTTGCGAGACCGTGCTGCAGTTAACAACTTCTCCAGCCCTACTCTTGGGGTATCTAAAAACAGAAAGCTCGCAATCAAACCTTTGTCATCTGCTAAATAGACTTGCCCATATTGCCCTTCTTGCGCAATCTGCTGAGTACCTACCCATGCAGCGCTTCCCAGTCGATAAATACCTGAGCTCAAACCTTTGCCCAACTGATTGGTAACCGATGTAGACAGAATTGCCAGCG
>JBEGUE010000090.1:0-9730 GCA_041179045.1 Pseudomonadota bacterium | reverse complement strand
ATGTTCCCAAAGCAATCGATTTATCTAAGCCAGAAGGATCGACTTGGGCTGGTGGGTGGTCTTGCCGCTCTTCTGAGACGAATTTGCTGTCTCAGCTGTTACCTTCGGAGTGCCGCATCACGAAGTAATGCAATGATCAGTACTTCATAAGAAATTAAGCCACCCTAGGGTGGCTTAATTATTTGTATGGCAGCCGACTGTTAAGCTTTCCATTCCCCAGACTTGCCACCACTCTTCTCTAGTAGATGGACATCACCCATCACCATACCTCTATCTACTGCTTTGGCCATGTCGTAGATTGTGAGGAGGGCAACTTGGACTGCAGTGAGGGCTTCCATTTCAACACCAGTGGGGCCGGTGGTTTCGGCTCTCACTTGGCAGGTGATACTGCTGGAATCTTTATTCAGGACAAAGTCCAGGCTGACGTGAGTCAATGCCAAGGGGTGGCAAAGAGGGATCAAGTCAGAAGTCTTTTTAGATGCCTGAATACCGGCTATTCGGGCGATGCCCAAAACATCCCCTTTTTTATGGGTACCTGCTTCAATCATGCCAAAGGTCTCTGGGAGCATGGTGATTCTGCCTGTAGCAACGGCAATCCGATGGGTATTAGGCTTATCGCCAACGTTGACCATGTGGGCTTGGCCGCTTGCATCAAAATGAGTTAGTTTGTTCATGGGATAAGTTTTACCATATAGGGATGCAAGTCATAAAGACATCACAAAAATCATCGCTATTTAAGCGAATTTTGGCTGGCCAACTTATTCTGAGTTTGGCCTGGCCAAGTGCTGGTTTTGTCTATGCAGCTGGACCTAAACCCTCCTTGGTAACGGGTGATGTATCGGTGCAGGGAGAGTCGGCAGCCCTACAAAACTTGGGTAGAGCAGTTCAGTCACCTGATGCCCGCTCCTCAAATCTGCCAGCACGCAATACGCCTGTAAGCCAACCTAGTTTTGTGCTCCCAGATATGGGTGACCCTGGTGGCGATAGCTTAAGTCGTATGGATGAAAAAAAGTATGGCGAAATGATCATGCGCCAGATTCGTCCCGATGCAGATTATTCGAATGATTTACCGATCTATGACTATTTAAATCAAATGGAGCGACGCTTACTGCAGGCTGCAAAACGTCTGCAATTGGGCGGCGCTAATGAGCAGGGTAGCGGCGCCTATAACTTTGAGGTATTCGCCGTTAAAGATAGCAGTATTAATGCATTTGCATTACCTGGTGGATTTATTGGTTTTCATACGGGATTGCTAGTTAGTGCTGAAACAGATTCGGAAGTAGCTTCTGTTATGGGTCATGAGACTGGTCACGTTTTACAGCGCCACTTGGCCCGTCAGATGGATAAACAAACCACTAACACAATGATTGCCCTCGCTGGCATATTGTTAGGCGCCTTAGCTGCATCACGTAATCCTGGCGCTGCTTCTGGTTTGATGCAGGGAGGTCAAGCGGTAGCAGTGAATAATCAACTCTCCTACTCAAGAGATGCCGAGCGCGAGGCTGATCGTATTGGCTTTCAGATTCTGGCAGCGAGTGGGTATGACGTCAATGGTGCTCCAGGCTTTTTCCAGCGCCTACAAAAAGCGACCGGCATTATGGATAGTGGAGTGCCATCTTATGTGCGTACCCACCCATTAACTACCGATCGTATTGCGGATATGCAAGATCGTGCTCGTAATATCGCTAATAGAAATGTGCCAACGGCAGTGGAGTTTTATTTCATTAAAGCGCGTGCTCGCATGGAGCAATCTGGAAGTTCTAGCCAGATGTATGACTTAAGAAATACCTTTGAAAGTTTGAGTAAGCAGTCAGCCCCTAGTAAGCAAATGGAAGGTTTTTATGGGCTTTCACTAGTTGCTCAAAAACAGGGTAAGTTTGATCAGGCTGCAGGCTATTTGCAACAAGCACGTAACCTAGCCAATAGCGTTAGTGCGCCAGGATCGCCCATACTGCGACAAAGTCTATCTTTAGACATTACAACTTCTGAGTTAGCATTGGCTAGAGGAAAAGGCGATGAAGCTTTGCAAATTGCTCAAGCTACTTTGAAAGCTTTTCCACAATCCTATGCTGCTGGAGCAGCGATGATGAATGCGTACCTAAAACTAGGTCGTACTAATGATGCCATTACCTGGTTAAAGGCGCGCACTAGATTACAGCCCAATGAAGTGGTTTGGTGGAGCATGCTCACTAATGCCTATGACCAGGCAAAGAACGTGCCAATGCGCCATTACGCTCTCGGTGAAAAGTATGCACTTGAGGGTGCATGGCCTTCAGCCATTGAGCAACTCAAGATTGCAAGATCTTCCGGTGGCGCAGATTTCTATCAGGCCTCTAGCATTGATGCGCGTCTTCGTGAAATGCAAAAGCAATATCAAGAGGAATTGAAGGAGCAGGGCAAGAATATGCCCAGCTAATTAACTACTTGGTGCTTTGAAGAAATTAAAGCGACCAGCTAGTTCACTAGAGTGAATAGGTTCAATAGGCAGTTGATTACCCTTCCATTGCCATGAGCCTCTAAAGCTACACGCATCCTCCATTACTTTCGACTGATCTGAGAATAGATCTAAATCATGATCATGCAGGAGTGCAATAGATAGGGATGCTATTTCAGTAAATGCTGAACCATTGATTTGATCAGAGAATGATTGTTGAAATAATCCAGTGATGTAGATATTGCCTTTTTCATCACTTAGAGCACTCTGTGGTTTTATCTCTGTGCCACACTGGGTTAATAGCTGAGGCTCACTTTCACCCGGAAAGATTCTGGCAATAAATGGCGTGGCATCTAGCGTAACGAAAACTCGTTGCGGCCCATTCTGGAAAAAATATCGACCCAAAGAGTCGTGTGCATAATTTCTGGAGATAAATTCATTTAGGGCTGCGTGCTGAATCACGCTCCCGGCTAGTTGATTGGCCTGAGCAAAATCATCACGCATGCGCCATTGTCCGCGGCGATCAAGAGCAAGCCAGCCAAAGCAGTGTGGGACATTGGGCCACTTGATGAGTGACCGAAGAACTTGCTCATCCATGGGATGCTAATTTATATGGCATGACTAGTTAATGCAGTCCATGTGGAGTTGAGGGTGCATCAAACGTATCCTCGGTGGAGTGGCTGGCATGAAGATGTGCAATTCGCCAGCCTTGACTATCCTGTAGAAGAACTAAGGTGATATTGAGAAAGAATGCCGCTTCAATTTGATCGGGTCTGATGTGGACGGCTTCAGTGGTGTCGTAAACCGCAGCCCCTAAAACAGAGTGGCTAATGCAGGCAATCGGCTCTAAAAAAAGAGCTTGCTTGGCTAAGAGGCGCTCCAGACCTTCGCGAATTTCTGCATGGCCACTAAGGCGCTGGCCTTCTGGAAGGACGCAAGTAATGGAGTCATCATCTAGCCAGATTGCCAAAGCCCCTTTGACATCACGATTTTTTAAGGCATCACGCCAAGCATCCACTACTTCATCGGCGTTATGAAAAAGTCTGGCTAGTTTTGACATGGCTTACTTTCTGGTGATGTGTAGCACTACAAAGTTAATGGAGTGTTTGAATTGCGCCTAATACGGTGGTGGGCAGAATATCTTTTAAGCATTTGAGGTGACCTAGTGGACACTCTCTTTTATGGCACGGGCTGCAAGGTAGATTAAGCCAAAGTACTTTAGCTTTATCCGACAGCGGCGGAGTGTGATGTGGATCACTCGAGCCAAAAATGGCGACCTGCGGAATTTTTAATGCGGCACCAATATGCATCAAGCCTGAGTCATTGCTAACTAGTACCTTGCTTAGCCCAATGATTGCAATTGCTTCATCTAGCGAAGTCTTGCCACACCAGTTATGTATTTGTAAGACACTTTTTGACTCAGCCCTGATGCTCTCACCCAAAGCATGATCGCCCTGACCGCCCAGAAGAATCACATGAGCATCTGGCTCATTGGCGATTAATCGCTGTGCGAGAGAGGCAAAGTGGTCTGCAGGCCAGCGTTTTGTTACCCCGTATTCAGCGCCTGGACAAAGTACATAAATTGAGTTTTCATTGATGACTGCAGCTCGCAATTTGGCGCTGATGGATTCTTTGGCTGTAGGTGAAATATTGAGCTTAGGATCCGCAGGTTTGTTGACATCAATCTCTTGTGAATGCTCAAGCGCATTAGTAAGTGCAAGGTAATGATTTGCCATCGGCGGACGATTTACTTTGCTTGGATTATCAAGCGCAAGATTGATCAGCCCAAAGCGCATCTCACCGCGATAGCCAATTCGAAATGGAATATTAGCAAGCCAAGGAATGAGGGCAGACTTCAAACTATTGGGTAGAACAAAGCAGGCGGCGTATTGATTTAATTCAAGTTGCTTTGCTAGTTGCTTGCGTAAGCTCCATTGCAACTGTTTGTGTTCTAGCCGCGCTTCAATGATCTGATGCACTTCTGAGCAGGCACGATAAATCGGTGCTACCCAGGGGCTTGCTAAAACATCAATCTGTGACTGCGGGTAAATTGTTTTGAGATGTGCCAGTAATGGCTGAGACATCACAGCATCACCAATCCAATTGGGGGCAATGATCAGAATACGATTCATTTGAGGTATCCCGATACAGCACCCCGCTCTGGGGTGCTGTTAGGCTTAGTGCCCGTGGGGCTCGGTACCGGGAGTGAGTTTGTACTCAGTGCCGCAGTAGGGACATTTAGCGTCACCCGTCTTAGCTACATCAAGAAATACACGTGGATGCGAATTCCAGCTAGGGGTTTTATTGGTTGGGCAATGTAAAGGTAAATCTTTATTGCCATCAACCATCACAACTTGAGCTTCACTCATTATCTGATTTCCAATTACTTAACGTAAGTTAGCCAAGACTTGTACTGATCGCTTCTGCCGTAGACCGCATCAAAGTAAGTCTTCTGGATTTGCTCAGTAATCGGGCCGCGCTTACCGTCACCAATGGTGCGGTCATCTAGCTCACGAATAGGTGTTACTTCAGCGGCAGTACCAGTAAAGAATGCCTCATCTGCTGAGTACACCTCATCACGAGTAATGCGCTTCTCACGTAATTCGTAGCCAAGGTCTTTGGCGATTTGGATGATGGAGTTACGAGTAATGCCATCTAAACAAGAAGCTAGATCTGGGGTGTAAATAATGCCGTTATTGACGATAAAAATATTCTCGCCAGAACCTTCAGATACATAACCCTCTGTATCCAGGAGGAGAGCTTCATCGTAGCCATTAGCTGTTACTTCTTGGTTGGCCAAAATGGAGTTGATGTAATAACCGGAAGCCTTGGCGCGAACTAGTGAAGAGTTCACAAAGTGGCGGGTAAATGAGGACGTTTTAACGCGAATACCCTTGTTAATGCCATCTTCACCTAAATAAGCACCCCATTCCCAGGCAGCGATCGCAGTGTGGATGCTATTGCCTTTTGGAGAGATACCCAGTTTTTGGGAGCCGATGAAGATAATTGGGCGTATGTAGCAAGATTCCAGCTTATTGCTGTTTACGACCTCAATAATGCCGCTACTGATCTGTTCAGGGGTCCACGGCATATTCATCTGGAAAATCTTAGTTCCGTTGAATAAACGCTTTACGTGCTCTGGGAGGCGAAAAATAGCGGTACCTTGGGGGGTTTTATAGGCACGAATACCCTCAAATACACCCATTCCGTAGTGAAGACTGTGGGTTAGCACATGAACATTGGCCTCACGCCAGGGAACTAGCTTCCCATCGGACCAAATAAAGCCATCGCGGTCGGACATCGACATTTTCTCTACCTTTTAAATATTTAATAAATTGGGTGATTCAATTCAGTAAAACAGGGTTTCAGGTCTCTGAGGTGTCTCCAGGCCTAAATTACCTCTCAGCCTTTATTGTAGAGCAGGCAGGGCAGTCTGACAGCCCAATTCCTTTGGGGTAGGAAGCTGAGACGATTTAGAATGGAGTATTCCCTTTAAACCACTCTATTTGCCTATTCTCATGCCGGAAACCCTCTTTAAAGTAAAGCGCCTCAGTGAACTAGCTGCAGCAGGCCTTCTCAAGGGAAAGCGAGTTTTGATTCGTGCTGACCTCAATGTTCCTCAGGATGAGGTGGGCAATATCACGGAAGATACTCGCATTAAAGCCTCTATGCCGGCGGTACAAATGTGTTTGGATGCTGGTGCAGCAGTGATGGTGACCTCTCACCTAGGGCGCCCAACTGAAGGTGAATTCAAGCCCGAAGATAGTTTGGCTCCGGTAGCCGATCGAATTGCTACGCTTTTGAATCGTAAGGTTCCTTTAATCAGCGATTGGGTAGATGGTCATTTTGAAGTCAATCCAGGCGAGTTGGTGTTGTTGGAAAACTGCCGCCTTAATGTGGGCGAGAAAAAGAATAACGACGAGTTGGCCAAGAAGATTGCTGCCCTGTGTGATGTCTATGTCAACGATGCCTTTGGTACTGCTCATCGTGCTGAGGCAACTACTCACGGCGTAGCAAAATTTGCGCCGATTGCCTGCGCGGGCCCTTTAATGGCCGCGGAGTTAGATGCCTTGAGTCGTGCACTAGCAAGCCCTAAGCGCCCCTTAATTGCAATTGTGGCGGGCTCAAAAGTATCTTCGAAGCTTACTATTCTCAAAGCTTTAGCTGACAAGGTGGATGAGTTGATCGTGGGTGGCGGCATTGCAAATACCTTTATGTTGGCTAAAGGTTTGCCTATCGGCAAGTCATTGGCAGAGCCAGATTTGGTTGATGAAGCTCGAGAAATCATGGAGATTATGGAAAAGCGAGGTGCGCATGTTCCCATCCCTGAAGATGTCGTTGTTGCAAATGAACTTTCTCCATTAGCGCGTGCAAATCGTGTCGCCGCTGATCAAGTGGCTGATGACGATATGATTTTGGATATTGGCCCTAAGACTGCAGCACGTTTATCTACCATGCTGGCTCACGCTGGCACGATTGTATGGAATGGCCCATTGGGCGTATTTGAAATCGATCAGTTTGGCGGTGGCACAAAGATGTTGGCGGCAGCGATTGCCCACTCACCCGCATTTTCGATTGCTGGTGGCGGTGATACCTTGGCGGCGATTGCGAAGTACGGTATTGAAAATCAAGTGGATTACATCTCTACTGGCGGTGGCGCTTTCTTAGAGTTTTTAGAAGGTAAAACCTTGCCAGCCTTTGCAGTATTAGCCGAAAGAGCGAAAGACTAAATATGTTGAGAGCAACCAAGATTATTGCCACATTAGGACCCGCATCAGAAAAGCCTGAAGTATTGCGCGAGATGATCCGTGCAGGTGTAGATGTTGTGAGAATGAACTTTTCTCATGGCACTGTTGCTGATCACAAAGCGCGTCACGATTTGGTGCGTAGCATTTCCGCAGAAGTTGGCAAAGAGGTTGGCATCATGGCCGATCTTCAAGGTCCAAAAATTCGCGTAGGTAAATTCGTGGATAGCAAAATTCTACTTAAAGAAGGCGCGCAATTTATTTTGGATGTTGCTTGTGAGCTGGGTAATCAAGAGCGTGTGGGATTGGATTACAAGGAATTGCCACAAGATGTTAAACCGGGCGATCGACTTCTATTAAATGATGGCTTAGTTGTACTTCGAGTCGAGAGCGTTAAAGGTGGAGAAATTTTTACCTTGGTAGAGCAAGGTGGCCCACTTTCAAATAACAAAGGTATTAATCGTGCCGGAGGTGGTTTGACTGCACCGGCACTAACGGAAAAAGATATTGCTGACTTGGATGCCGCAATTGCGATGGGTGTAGATTTTCTGGCGATCAGTTTTCCAAAAGACGGTGCAGATATGGCCTATGCCCGCAAGCTAGCGGATGCCGCTAGTGCAAAGTATGGCGTTGGCAAGGTTCGTACGATTGCTAAGGTGGAACGTGCTGAAGCTATTGAAATTACAGCGCTAAAGAGCATTATTGCGGAGAGTGACGGCATTATGGTTGCCCGTGGTGACTTAGCGATTGAGGTTGGTAACGCAGCTGTTCCTGCTTTGCAAAAGCGCATGATCAAGCTCGCACTTGAGGCTGATAAATTTACGATCACTGCTACGCAAATGATGGAGTCCATGATTAATGCTCCAGTGCCTACCCGCGCTGAGGTGAGTGACGTAGCTAATGCCGTGTTAGATGGTACAGACGCAGTCATGCTGTCTGCAGAATCTGCTGCCGGTAACTATCCGGTGCAAACTATCAAGGCTATGGCCGAGATTTGTGTTGAAGCCGAAAAGTCAGACCGAGTAAAACTGGATACGGATTTCTTGGATCAAACTTTCTCACGTATTGATCAAACGATTGCCTTGGGCGCCCTGTTTACAGCGCATCACCTCAATGCCAATGCGATTGCTGCTTTGACAGATTCTGGATCTACTGCAGTTTGGATGAGTCGCCACAACATCCATTTACCCATTTTTGCTCTGACTTCCAAGATTGCTACTCAGCGCGCTTTGAGCACTTACCGCAATGTGTTTCCCATTGGCTTGGATTACACCAAGCACCGCGATACCGCATTGCAAGAGGTGGAAGATTGCTTGAAAAAGATGGGCGCGGTGAAGAAGGGTGACGTTGTTGTTCTGACCTCTGGTGAGCCAATGGGTGAGCCTGGCGGCACGAATTCACTCAAGATTATTCAGGTGAAGTAATTCATTTTTTAAGATTTGTATTCAAACTATTTATCACTAACATTTTTAATTAAGAAATCATTATGGCTTTAGTATCCTTGCGACAACTTTTGGACCACGCTGCTGAAAACGGTTACGGCTTACCAGCGTTTAACGTTAATAATTTAGAGCAAGTTACGGCGATCATGGAGGCTGCTCATGAGGCAGATTCTCCAGTCATCATGCAAGCTTCTGCTGGCGCTCGGAAATATGCTGGCGAATCATTCTTACGCCACTTGATTTCAGCTGCTGTTGAAGCTTATCCACATATTCCAGTCGTAATGCACCAAGACCATGGTCAAAGTCCTGCAGTTTGTATGGCCGCCATTAAGAGTGGCTTTACTAGTGTGATGATGGATGGCTCTTTGGAGGCTGATGGCAAGACCGTTGCTAGCTACGAATACAACGTGGATGTATCTAGAGAAGTGGTGAAGTTCTCCCACTCTATTGGAGTTACTGTTGAAGCGGAACTAGGTGTTCTTGGTTCGCTAGAGACTATGCAGGGTGATAAAGAGGACGGTCACGGCGCAGATGGCAAGATGACACGTGAGCAGTTATTGACGGATGTTGAGCAAGCAGCCGACTTTGTGAAAGCTACTCAGTGCGATGCCTTGGCGATTGCGATTGGTACTAGTCATGGCGCCTATAAATTTACTAAGAAGCCTACGGGCGATATTTTGGCAATCGAGCGCATTAAAGAAATTCATACCCGTATTCCAAATACGCATTTAGTAATGCATGGTTCCTCCAGCGTTCCGCAGGAGTTGCTTGCAGAGATTCGTGAATTTGGAGGTGATATGAAAGAAACTTATGGCGTGCCTGTTGAAGAAATTCAAGAGGGTATTAAGAACGGTGTTCGTAAGATCAATATTGATACCGATATTCGTTTGGCGATGACGGGTGCTATTCGTCGCTACCTGTTTGAAAATCCAAGCAAGTTTGATCCACGGGATTACCTCAAGCCTGCACGTGAAGCGGCTAAGAAGGTTTGTATTGCGCGCTTCAATGCATTTGGTTGTGCAGGTCAAGCATCTAAAATTAAGCCAATTCCTCTGGAAAAAATGGCTGAGTTATACAAGAGTGGCAAATTAGCCCAGATCGTGAAGTGA
>JBEGUE010000089.1:0-3405 GCA_041179045.1 Pseudomonadota bacterium | reverse complement strand
GGTGTTTTGCAATATGACATGGCTTTTGGTAAAGCACTATCTACATTTGCATCACTCACGATTGGTGATGGCTTGGTAGCGCAAATTCCGGCACTGATTATTTCTACTGCGGCTGGTATTTTGGTCACCCGCGTTTCTACAGAGGATGACTTCTCTGGTCAGGTCTCTAAACAGTTTGAAGCGAACAGCAATGCCCTTGGCGTTGTTGCTGCTGTCCTTGGCATTCTGGGCATCCTGCCAGGGATGCCACACGTGATCTTTATTGGTTTTGCCCTACTGTTTGGTGGCCTCGCCTTCTTAACCCACCAAAAGATTAAGCGTGAGACTGCAGCCGCCAAGACCGCTGCCGCAGTACCCGACACCAATCAAGAGCTTGAGTGGAAAGATGTCCCCATTGTTGAGCCACTCTGCTTGGAGTTGGCCTATCGCCTGATTCCATTGGTAGACAAAGGTAATGAGAGTGATCTCATCAAGCGTATTAAGGCAATTCGGCGCAAGTTCATTACGGAGATTGGCTTTTTAATTCCGTCGGTACATATTCGGGATAACTTACAACTTAGTGCAGAGACCTATCGAGTCCTGCTTTACGGCGCAGAGATTGGTCGTGGGCAATGTCTGCCCGATCGCCTTTTGGCGATTCAGCAAACTTCAGGTGAAAGCATTCCAGGAATTGAAGTGAAGGATCCTACTTTTGGTATGCCAGCAGTATGGATTGAGCGTCGCTTTCGGGATGAGGCTATTGCTAAGGGCTACACCGTAGTCGAGCCTGCTGTGGTGATCACCACCCACTTAGACCACCTGATTCATCAGCACGCGGCTGAACTATTGGGCCGTCAAGAAACGCAAGACCTCTTGGACCACGTGAAGGTCAATTACCCCAAACTGGTGGAAGAGGTGGTTCCCAAAGTGGTTCCTTTGGCTACCTTGCAACGTCTCTTACAGTTATTGCTAGAAGAAGACGTGCCCATTAAGGATTTGCGAACTATTTTGGAGGTTGCCAGTGAATGGGCTCCAAAAATGAATGACCCGCTAGAAATTCTGCCGCATCTTCGCTTTGCCCTGAGAAGAACCATTGTTCAGGAAACCTTGGGGGATGGCTCTAACTACCAAGTTCTAGGGATTCAGCCGGAATTTGAGCGTCTGATTGAGCAAGCTATCGGCAATGGTGCAATAGCACCTGATGGCCTGATTGAGCCCTCCCTGGCCAGAATGTTTGGCGAAGAGGTCATTAAAGGCATACAGGAAATGGAGAGTCAAAACCTTCCGCCCGTGATCGTTACTGGAACACGCACCAGAATGACGCTCTCCCGAATTGCGAGGCGCGTTTGCCCTCAAGTCGCCGTATTAGCATTGGGGGAGCTTCCCCCAACCTCCAATCTGGCCTTCTTCAAGGTTCTTTGTTCCCAAACGGGCAAAAACCCCTAAAATCACTACTAAAGAGATCTACTCCGGAGTTTAAGCATGGGCCCCCAAAAATTTATCGCAGCCAATACCGCTGAAGCGTTAAAGCTGATTCGTACAGAATTGGGATCTGATGCCATGGTGCTTTCTACTAAAGACACCGATCAAGGCGTAGAAATTATTGCCATTACTTCTCATGATTTAGCCAACTTATCCACTCGCTCTGAATCCGTAGATCCCTTTAATAATGAAGCTAGTCCTTTCTCAGAAAGATCCATGGCTCAGTCAGGACTATCTGATAAGTTTGAGAACGCCATTGCCCGTCGCGCCCAAACTCCTGTACCGAAACCATATGGTGAGATCCCTGCAGGTAGCCTTAGACGCAACCCAGCACGAGCAGGTCGCTCAGTAAGGGCTCCCGGTGCCGAAGCATTTTTACCGACCTCATTTAATGATGTTGAGCGCATTCATCGCAGTGATAGCAGCGTAATTAATCCCTCCAACAATGATGCAATCTTTAATGCTTCTGCCGCTGCCAATGCTAAAGCGGCTCAAGATGTTGCGGCATTAAACGCCGCCAGACTATCAGCACTCAATGCTGCTCAGGCGCATCGCATTTCTGAAGCAGGATTACAAAAATCAACCACACCTGCGGCGCCAGCGGTTTCAAATATATTTGAAACTGGAAGCTCGCCAAAAGTAGAAAAGTTGCTGTCTGAAATCAGCGAAGTGAAGTACCTCTTGCAGTCACATGTTGCTGGCAATTTTTGGGGAAGTATTCAGCAGGAAAATACCCACGTTACCGAAATCGTCAAACACCTTCTCAATAGCGGCTTCTCTCCTAAGCTTTGCGCTGAAATCGCGCGAAACCTTCCTGAAGATTTAAGTGTTCCCGCCCTGATTAAAAATGCTCGCGAGCAAGTCAAATGCATGATCAAGACTTCCCATGCTTTTGATATTTTTGATCGCGGCGGTGTTTTTGCGTTTATCGGTCCGACTGGTGTTGGTAAAACTACGACGGTTGCAAAAATTGCGGCGCGCTGCGTACTGCGCTATGGCCGCAATCAAGTTGCCTTACTGACCACTGATACCTATCGTATTGGAGCCCAGGAGCAACTCAAAACATTTGCAAAAATTTTAGGGCTCTCAGTAACTGCTGTTAGAGATAGTGAAGACTTGGCTGCAAAGATTAAAGACTTCTCTAATCGCAAGATTGTCTTGCTAGATACTGCAGGCGTAAGTCAACGCGACACGCTGATGGTCGAACAATCTCAATTACTAGAGCATGGCTCTAATAAAGCACGTCGCATTCTAGTGATGAGTTCAACTACAGATCTACGTACCCAGGAAGAAGTTATTAGCTTGCATAACCAAGCCATGCAAAATGCTAATGGTGAGAAGCTTGACTCTGTAATTATTACGAAGATTGATGAAGCCGCTCACCTTGCCCCGGTGATTGATAGCGTGATTCGCCATGATCTATCAATCATGTTTGTCTCTAACGGCCAGCGTGTCCCTGAAGATCTCAGTCAACCTGATATCAACTACTTAAGCCATCGCGCGATGGCCATGCGCGCTTTCTCAGAGACATTCTCCATCACTGATGAGCAAGTACCTGCCCTACTTTCAGACCACCTTGGTGACTGGATCCGTAAAGTCAACCCATGAGCACGACTACTGCAGGCGGCGTTGATCAAGCCGAAGGATTGCGTAATATCTTTGGTGCTGAGTTATCACGAGTCATTTGTATTGCCAGCACGCTAGATGCTGATTCCACTATTCACCTTGGCCATGGAACTGCGCACAACATCAAACAGTTGGGGCACAGAGTACTGCTAGTCGATGAAATTGCTCTATCCGACCGTAAAACGATGTCGGGATTTTTGTATCCCATCCGTTACGACTTAGGCCAAGTATTTACCAGCTCCGTGGATTTACCAAGAAGCATTAAAGCCGTTGAGGAAAATTTTTGGTATGCCACGAGTGTGAAATTACGCCCCGAGA
>JBEGUE010000088.1:0-3475 GCA_041179045.1 Pseudomonadota bacterium | reverse complement strand
ACCAATGCCTTGCAATACGCTTGGCTCAAATTACTCTCAGGTCACGATGCAAGTCGTGTCAATGTCAGTGGTATGGGGAGTAGTGCGGTTTTTGCAGTGGGCGATGACGATCAAAGTATTTATGCCTTCCGCGGTGCAGACGTTGAAAACATGCGCCTTTATGAAAAGCAATACCACCCGATGATGGTCAAGCTAGAGCAGAACTACCGCTCACATGGCCACATCTTAGATACAGCTAATTACCTAATCTCTAACAACACAGATCGTCTTGGTAAAAACTTGCGCACTGATGCAGGTCATGGCGAGCCTGTTCGCATCTATGATGCGCCGAGTGATCATGCTGAAGCTGCCTGGCTTGTAGATGAAATCAAAGCCTTAGTGAATAGCGGTATCAAGCGTACTGAAATTGCACTGCTCTATAGAAGTAATGCCCAGTCACGCATTATTGAGCACGCCTTATTTTCTGCGGCGATTCCGTATCGTGTGTATGGTGGATTACGCTTCTTCGAGCGTGCAGAGATTAAACATGCATTGGCATATTTACGTCTGCTAGAAAATCCGAATGACGACACTTCTTTCTCGCGCGTAGTCAATTTCCCGACACGCGGGATTGGTGCAAGATCAATCGAAGCTGTACAAGATGCAGCTCGTGCACAAAATAGTTCTTTGTATTTAGCGGCATCGACATTGGACGGTAAAGCTGGCGCCTCCTTGGGCGGCTTTGTGCGCCTAGTGGATCATATGCGTGAGGCTACTCGTCACAACACATTGCCCGAGACAGTGGAATTCGTGATTCAAAATAGCGGTCTGATTCAGCACTACCTCTCAGAGCGCGAAGGCCAGGACCGCGTAGAAAACTTGCAAGAATTAATTAACGCTGCAACTGCATTTATTGCGGAAGAAGGTTATGGTCAGGATGCCACCGCTGCCACGCTTCCGGGTGAAAATGCGCCTGGCGTTATCGAGGTCTCACCATTGGCCGCATTCCTCTCGCACGCTTCACTTGAGGCGGGTGATAACCAAGCTCAGGCAGGCCAAGATGCTGTGCAGCTGATGACGGTGCACTCTGCTAAAGGATTGGAATTTACCTCTGTATTCATTACTGGCCTAGAAGAGGGATTATTCCCACATGAGAACAGTATTAATGAGCAGCATGGTTTAGAAGAAGAGCGACGCTTAATGTATGTGGCAATTACTCGAGCAAAAGAGCGTCTCTACCTCTCTCATACACAGTCAAGGATGCTACACGGCCAAGTTCGCTACAACATGCCATCTCGCTTCCTGGAAGAGTTGCCGTCTGATTCACTGAAGTGGCTCACTCCAAAAGTCAAGGATGCCCGTTGGGGTGGTGCTAGTAATGGCAATGGTGGCCGCTCAGGGTCGACTTGGCAAGATGGCTATACACGTCAGCGTGAGTTTGGATCAAATGATTTTTTTGACTCTGGCAACGAGCGTGAAAGACCTGCAAGGCAAATTGGTAGAGTAGGCTCTGCCTCAACCGCCGTGACTAGAATGGCTTCACCGCCACGAGGGAACTACCCATTTACGATTGGGCAAAATGTGTTCCACACCAAGTTTGGCGAAGGGCGCGTTACCGGCCTAGAGGGTAATGATGCTGATGCGCGCGCTCAGGTGAATTTCAAGCGCCATGGCGTGAAGTGGCTACAGCTCAGCATCGCTAAGCTTGCTGCGATCGATTAAGCGATTAAAGTAGCCGATTCTTTTTCAGCAAAGCATGCTTTCCAGGTGGCGAAGAAGGAGCAGTGCATCACAGTCAGCCCTGCCATGGAAATAGGGGCGATGATGAAGGATGCTGCTTGACCTAAGTCGAGAGCATCAAAGAGGGAGCCGATCGTTAGAGGAATAGCGATTAAGATCCCACCCCAAATTGCGAGATAAATAAAGAATGCGCCTCGATTAGTCCAGCAAGCAACAGCACTGGAAAATAGCGCTTGCGCTATGGACATATCAGCCCAAGCAACGAGTACGGGGGAAAACCACATCAACATCGCCACTGGCACATATAGAAGGCCACCAAAAAAGAGAATCAGATAAATCTGATTGATGACTTCTGAGGTGATGGGCTTATCGTTAGTCATCAGTGGAATGAGCAACTCAAAATCCACCAACATACTTAAGATAAAGCTCAGGGCTAGGATGAGTGCAGCATAGACCAAACCCAATTGGAGAATACGTTTACGAACCAAGGGGGTGGACTGCAGAGCAGTCACATATACCGAGGGTCGAATACGTTCTTTTTGAATCGCTAGGCGACAAGCGGTCATAAAGCCAACCGACAAAGTAGGTGTAAGTAGTAAGACGGCAAAAATACCAATCACTGGCACAAGCACTGCTAGCTGCGCCGCAAACACGTACATAAACACCAGCATCAAAAACCCCAAAGGATTTTGCTTAAAAAGCCAAATACCTTGACGAATCCAGGTGTAACCCTCTTTTGGAGCGACGGAGTTCAGTTTCATATTGCCTTGCGACTTAAAAGAATATTTTCGAAATGACGAGGGTCATGTGGGGTGAGCATTTGTGCATCACGTGGCAAATAAAAATCCCACAGGCGGGAGATCCAGAATCGTAGAGCTGCAGCGCGCACCATCAGGGGCCAGCTTGTCTGCTCTTCTTTGCTAAGTGGACGAACAGCCTGATAGGCATCCATCAGCGCCTTGAAACGAGTAGGATCTAAGTCTTGTTTGTTGTCAGCAAGACACCAATCATTTGCAGTAACTGCTAAATCAAACAACCACTTATCTGTTCCAGCGAAATAAAAGTCAAAGAAGCCACCCAATCGATCTTGAGAGTCATCGCTTGCGCCTTGAGGGTCAAATAGCACGTTATCTCTAAAGAGGTCGCAATGGCTTGCCCCCTGAGGAAGTAATGCGTAGACCTCAGAGGCAAAGAATTGTTCTTGAATTGCAAGTTCGCTAGTCAGTAATTCTTTTTGTGAATCATTTAAGTGTGACAACACTTGCGGAACTGTTTTTTGCCACCAAGCAAGACTGCGAAGATTTTCTTGGGTGTGCTTAAAGTCACTACTAGCCAAATGCATTTTGGCTAAACACTCGCCAACCAGGGCGCAATGCTTAGCTTCAGGTGCAAGCCTAGAAAGGCCCGGAAGCTTGCTCACAATTGCCGCGGGCTTACCTTTGAGAGTAAATAAAATCTGCCCTTGCTTATTTTCAAGTGGCTTCGGTACTGGAATGCTTTTATTGGCCAGGTGGCGCATCAGCTCTAAGTAGTAAGGAAGTTGCTCTGCAGATAGTCTTTCGAAAATGGTCAGAACATATTCTTGTTTCTTGCCATCTTTCTCGGTGTCGAGAAAGAAATTAGAGTTCTCAATTCCACCATGAATTCCGCGAATATCGATGGCCCGCCCGATATCAAAGTCGCTTGAGATCCAAGCGGAGATATCGCTGAGTTCAATGGGGGTGAAGACGGCCATGAGTAAAGATTAAAAAGGAAT
>JBEGUE010000087.1:0-2979 GCA_041179045.1 Pseudomonadota bacterium | reverse complement strand
AACTTAATCGCTAAATTAGGAATTGCTGGGTTTCATGAGTTCGTTTTTTTGAGTTTTGTATTGGGAGTCGCTGATGGTCCCTTTTATTCTTGATTCTTCCAGTTTAAGCAATTTTATAGCTTGGCTTGAAGTGTCGGTATTATTAATGGCGATGATACAATTGCTGAGTGTGAGTGGTGCGATGACAACTGCGGTAATCAAAAGGACGATGTTTATATTTATCTTCATAATAATTGGTTTCTGTTTTTCGATTTATTGTTTTGGTATTCTGGGACGTTGTATTCCGGAAAATTGAATTTCAGTCTTTAGTTTGCGCTTTGCGGATAATTTCTGTGACCTCAGTTTGATTGAGACCTTCGGCGTAGGGATGGCTGATGGCGCAATCAAGCCATTTGATGGGACCTGAGGGGACATAGCCAAGTTCGAGGAGGCTTTTCTCCATGCCAGGAAGGTGGGCGGCGCCATAAATCACCAAGAATTTTTTCACCTTGGAGTGCGTCTTGAGTCTATGTGACAACTCTTTAATGACATGGTCGTTGCGATCCTCGACGAGGATTTTATAGAGACGGGATTTGAGCAGCGGGTCTGCGAGCTGCTTATCCTCGCAAGCAAAAAGGGCCGCTTTGAGTCTGAGGTCTGCTTTGTTGTAGCCCATTCGCTGCACCCAGTTCACCAAATTGAACAACGTGGAGTCTCCACGCACTATTTTATAGATGACAGATAACTGGAAGTCGGCGAACTTGGCGGCGGTGCCCTCCTGGCCACCCAAGACTACCTCGGCGTTGAGAATCGCATGCATCTGCTGGATCGTCATGTCGCAGTTTTCGTAGTGCTTGCGCTCATAGTCGATGATGGACTTTTGAGAGAAGTGGTCCGTGAAGTTGGCTAATTTTTGATAATAGTCCCTGGCCATTTTTTTAGATTTCTCCTTAGGGGTGAGCTTTTTTTGGGCCTTAGTCTCATCCTTGACTCCTTCATACAGGACACACTCGGCTGCATCCATGTGTTTCTGAAGCTGTTGGTAGTAAGCCCGCTCTCCGACGTGCATCGCGCCAAGTAGCTCCACCTCAGGACCCCGGCCAGAGGCGGGTTTGAAGACCCGGTAGCCTGTCTGGCAGATATAGGTGTCGGGTTCAGTTTGCACGCTGCGGCTGTAGGTCGTGCCTCGGCCGACCTGGGACAGGATCTTGGGTAGTTCACTCTTAGCGACGGCAGGTGGCGGCTGGGCGGTGGGGGTGGCGCAGCCGGTGAGACCAAGCACGCCGAGAAGCAGGCAGGAAGCAGCGCAACGGAAATGCGGTGGTATGGAAATGGATGGCTTCATCGAATTACAAACTTGTAAGAATAGAGTGGGCGTAATGATAGAGAGGTTATTGATTACCAGAATTTGGATTAGAATCAAATTCAGGTAGGCTCTTTATTCCCTCAATCGCAATTTTTAAACCTGTCATCATTTTTTTAGCAGATGAAGTGAGGGTATCGACTTCCTCTAAATGTTGTTGATTCATGAATTCTGATTTAACCACTTTTGAATCGTCTGGTTTATCGTTAGCAGCCTGATTTTTGAGTTCATCCTCCACCATTATTTGCTGTTTTGGATCTAGCAAAGATTTTAAATCTCTAACAAACACATGTTCCTTGAGTAGGTCAATCTCAGCATCCATGCCAAAATCTAAGAAATCGCTCGGATAGCCCACTAAATTTTTTGCTTCGAATTTCAGTCGCTTGAATTCCGGCTCGTCGATCTTATGGCGGGCGGCGGCATCACTGATAAGTAGAGACGTCATCATAGCAGTGGGATCTTTACTTGTTTGTTTGATCTTTTCCTGAAGAGAGGCTATCTTACGTCGCTTTACTTCTGCAAGAAGAATTGCTGTTTTTGATATTTGGTCGGTAGTCAGATTCAAGCTCTTTGAAACAGTCCCGAGTCCTGCGGCAACTTCTGACTCGGAGCTATTCTTCGATTCATCGCGAGAAATCATTTTTCCCATGCCTTCTTTCCCGCCCATTTCGATAAAGTCATTCATTATCGCAACCATATCACTTGCGATGTGCCGAGATAAGTTAACGCGTGACTCACCGTATTTGCTGACTAAATCGGGGTTTTTTAATTCCACGCGCTTGCGGCCATTACTTTTTGATTCTTTGGCTGGAATCATTGCACCCGTTTTATCCGCAACGATGGCGGACGCTACCGACTTTTCAGGCTTTGATTGATTTGTTAGGCTTGGGGCTTGGGTTCCCGGCTTGAGGACAGCAAACATCCCAGCGGCCGAGAGCAATAGAAGGGCGATGCCCATGAGGTAGATTCGATATTTTATTTGAGTTGCGTGACTATGATAGGGTGAATGAGCACGATTACATAAAAGCTTTAAATCAGCGCGAACGGAGCATCCGGCGGGCTGAATAAAACATATAAACGGCTGCTACAGCGTGAAGACTGGCAGATATGATCAAGGGGTAGCTGACGTTAAAGTCGTTGCCCAGCTTAGGCAATAAGCGGTCGGTGAAGGCGAGTCCTGGCATGACTAAACCAGACATGGCTAGCAGCCATTTCGGCCACCCGTCGTGCGAGGCGGAAACAAGCAATCCAATAATTACGACCATGTGTGGCAGCACGCCGAAGATGAAGCCGATACCCAGCGCCTTTTTCCAGCCTTGCCAGAGGACAAGTGAATACCAAGTGATGGAGGGGATAAATATTGAGCAAGCTAAGTAGAAATAGGTGGCTGCGTCAAATGAGGTCGAACTAGAAACATCATTCTCCCGAGCGGAATGAATCAGCAGAAGCCATGCCGAAATTGATATCAGAGAGATGCCAAAAACCCATGGTAAAGCTTCCCTGCCATCGCCCCACCATGGCTCTTTTCTTGCGGTGAGTCGGCGCGGCATTGAAGGGATGATCAATGAGATGAAGATTAGATTGAGGATACCCATGACTATACCAAATCCAGAGGTCATGGCTGAAGAGAGATGTTT